>DQCL01000118.1 GCA_003533975.1 Octadecabacter sp.
TGAACGGCGTGCCGAAAGAAACCGAAATCTCCCAAGCGCAAGTCGCGGAAGCCCTCGCGGAACCTGTGCAGCAGATTTGCGAAGCGGTGATGACAGCCCTTGAAGCCACGCCACCCGACCTTGCAGCAGACATCGTTGATCGTGGTGTGATGCTAACGGGTGGTGGCGCATTGCTTGGTGAACTCGACCTCGCATTGCGTGAACAAACGGGCCTCGCGATCTCAGTTGCAGATGAAAGCCTGAACTGCGTTGCGCTCGGAACAGGCAAGGCACTGGAATACGAGACGCAATTGCGTCACGTTATTGACTACGACAGCTAAGATTAGGGGCAGGTTTTGGCCCGCGATAGACAGCAATCTGAGGATTTCATTAGCCCCGTCCGGCGATTGTTGGTCGGTGTTTTGGTGCTGTTCATGCTCGCGACGTTCCTTATCTGGCGCATTGATAACCCCCGTGTAGAACGCTTTCGCATGATGGTCATTGATGCCGTCGTTCCCAATTTTGACTGGGCGATGGCGCCGGTCACGGGCATTGCAAACCTTTTGTCCGACTTTCAGTCTTATCAAAGGCTTGCCCGACAAAACTCTGATCTGCGGCGTGAATTGCAAGACATGAAAAGCTGGCGTGAAGCGGCTATTCAGCTCGACCAAGAAAACGCGCGTTTGCGTGACCTCATCAACGTGCAGCTCGACCCGCAGCTCACTCGGATCACGGGTGTGGTCATGGCGGACTCTGGGTCGCCATTCCGGCAGTCTGTTCTGCTCAATGTCGGCGCGCGTGACGGTATCCTCGATGGATGGCCGGCAATGGACGGGATCGGCCTTGTTGGGCGCATTTCGGGTGTTGGCGAGGAAACGTCGCGTGTGATCCTTGTTACGGACACGTCCAGCCAGATTCCTGTGACAATCCAGCCGTCAGGCCAACGTGCCATTTTGTCCGGTGACAACACAATTAACCCGCTGCTGCAATTCATCGAGGACCCCGACCTCGTAAAGCCAGGCGATCGCATCGTGACGTCTGGTGATGGCGGCGTTTTCCCGGCTGACCTTCTGGTGGGCCAACTTGCACGCGGCACTGATGGGCGCCAGCGCGCCCGACTGTCTGCTGACTTGGAACGCCTTGAATTCTTGCGCGTTCTGCGCAGCCAACCAAATGCGCGGATTGAAGAAGCAGGCACCCTACTTGCACCGAGATTCCAGCCGCAGCTTCCAGAAGAGCCCGAAGCTGAAACGCCCGAGGATGGGGCCGATGGCTGACAATAACCTAACGCGTCGCAGGTTGATCGGGCGCATCACCTTTGCCCTTCTTTGCCTGCTCATCATCTTTACGCACCTAATTCCGCTTGAAATGGTCCCCCCAAGCTTTGGCGGTAGTTCCCTTAACCCGATCGAACAACGCGGGGCTACGCAAGCGGCTGGCGTCGAGATCGAAGAGTTCTTCGACCCTATTCGTTGGATCGCTCCGCAATTTTTGGTCCTCCTTGCCGCCACATGGGTCACACGCCGTCCTTCTTTTGCACCCGTCTGGATTATCGCCACTGTTTTCTTGTTGGCTGACTTCCTCCTCCAACGCCCGCCCGGACTTTGGGCGGCTTTGGTGATTATTCTCACTGAAATCTTACGTGCTCGATCGCGATTCATGCGCACCCTGCCATTCTGGCTGGAATGGGCGACAGTTGCAGCCGGAATTGTGACGATTTCGGTAATCTACCGGGTCACTTTGTCGATAGTTCTCGTTCCGCAAGGCTCTCTGGGGCTGGCATTGATCCAGTTAACGCTTACATTGTTGGCATACCCGCTTGTTGTGTTCGTGTCTTACGCCCTGTTCGGCGTAAGTCGACCAGCCCCGGGTGAAACAGACGAGTTGGGGCACCGAATATGAGGCCGGTCTTGTGAAAAAAGGACCAAGAGAAACCGAGGAAGGTGCGCGGCGTCTGTCCCGTCGCGCTATGTTGCTTGGCTCTGCACAGGCTGCCATTGTCGCGACCCTTGGAGCACGCATGGCGTCTATGCAGGTCGAACAGGCGGATACATTCCGCATGTTAGCCGAGGAAAATCGCATCAACATAGGCCTGATCCCACCCGCACGCGGCTTAGTTTACGATATCAATGGCGTCGTTTTGGCCGACAACCAACAGCATTATTCGATCACAATGACCCGCGAAGGCGCGGGCGATGTAGATGAGGTTCTGGCACGTCTGAACCGGATTATCGCACTGGACCCAGAGCGCCTTGAAAAGGCCCGCGATGAGCTGAAAGCGCGCTCGCCGTTTGTTCCTGTGACAGTCGCTGAGCGCATCAGTTGGGAAGACGTGGCACGCGTCACCGTAAACGCCCCTGCGCTTCCCGGTGTCGTTGCCGAATTAGGCCGTAGTCGCATATATCCGCAGGGCTCCGACATGGCCCATGTCGTCGGTTACGTCGGCCCAGTGTCCGACTATGACCTTAGCCGAATCGACGACCAAGACCCACTGCTCCAAATCCCGCGCTTTCAAATTGGTAAAACGATGGTGGAAAACCGTCTGGAACGCGAACTGCGCGGTTCAGCTGGCACCAAACGAGTTGAGGTCAATGCCGCCGGTCGCGTTATGCGTGAACTTGACCGTGTAGAAGGTATCCCCGGGGCTGATGTTCAGCTTACCGTGGATGCACGTCTGCAAAACTATATTCAGGCGCGCCTTAGCGGTGAATCTGCCGCCGCCGTTGTGATTGATGTCACAAACGGGGACGTGGTCGGGATCGGTTCTGCACCCAGTTATGATCCAAACGTTTTTGTGACTGGCATCTCAACAACGCTGTGGAACAAATTGAATGAACGGGAGGTTGAGGTCGCACTTCATCGCCGCCCGTTGGCCGCAAAAACAGTGCAAGGCACCTACCCACCGGGCTCGACCTTTAAGATGGTAACAGCCTTGGCCGCACTCGAAGATGGTAAGATCGAGGCTGAGGACACAGTTCGCTGCATGGGGCACACGGACATTTTCGATGTGCGATTCCACTGCTGGCGTCGCTCTGGTCATGGCAACATGAACCTCAATGAAAGCCTGAAACAATCGTGTGATGTTTACTACTACGACATTGCCCAGCGCGTCGGCATCGACAAAATCGCCGCAATGGGACGCAAGCTCGGCCTAGGCGAACGCCATGAGTTGCCCATGTCAGCGATCCGTTCCGGTCTCATACCAGATAAGGCATGGAAGCGCGAAGAGCGCGGCGAGGACTGGCGCGTCGGTGACACGGTCAACGCCAGCATCGGGCAAGGCTATGTTTCGACCTCCCCGCTGCAACTGGCTGTGATGACAGCGCGTATTGCAACCGGTCGCGCGGTAAAGCCACGCCTTGTCCGATCTATTGATGGGGTTGAAGAACCGTCAGGTGCAGGCGAAAGCCTCGGCTTGAATGAAAACAACCTGCGCCGCATTCGCAGTGCGATGTATGACGTGTCCAACCATTCCCGCGGCACCGCGTACCGCACACGCATCGCCGCACAAGAATTCCGCATGGCGGGCAAGACAGGCACGTCACAGGTGCGCCGCATTACGCAAGCCGAACGCGATACGGGTGTGACACGCAACGCTGACTTGCCATGGAACCGTCGTGACCACGCGCTGTTTGTCTCATTTGCCCCAGCCGACAACCCAAAATACGCAGTTGCCGTTGTCGTTGAACACGGTGGCGGTGGCTCGACATCGGCGGCGCCCATTGCGCGTGATGTCATGCTCCAAGCACTCTATGGTGGCACGCCCCCACTGTCTGCATACCC
>DQCL01000152.1:0-785 GCA_003533975.1 Octadecabacter sp.
CCGGGGAAGCGTTCGAAATAGCGGTCGATGAACCCCTGCGCCTCGGCGCGTGGGATGCGCAGATTGCGCGCAAGGCCAAAGCCGGAAATGCCATAGATGACACCAAAGTTGATCGCCTTTGCCTGACGGCGCACATCGCTTGTCATCTCATCCAAGGGCACGTTGAACATCTCGGACGCGGTCATCGCGTGGATGTCATGGCCATCGCGAAACGCCTGTTTCAGCGCGTCGATACCCGCCACATGCGCGAGAATGCGCAGTTCGATTTGAGAGTAATCCAGTGCGACCAGAACTTTGCCGTCCTCAGCGACGAAGGCCTCACGGATTTTGCGTCCTTCGTCGGTGCGGATCGGAATGTTTTGCAGGTTTGGTTCCGTCGAAGACAACCGCCCCGTGTTCGCGCCCGTGATGGAATAGGACGTATGCACGCGCCCCGTTTCAGCGTTGATGTGGGTTTGCAGCGCGTCGGTGTAGGTGGATTTCAACTTGGACAAAGACCGCCAATCAAGGACACGGGCCGGAAATTCGTGTTCGGTTGCAAGGTCTTCAAGGATGTCAGCACCCGTCGAATACTTGCCCGTCTTGCCTTTTTTGCCGCCCTCAAGCCCCATCTTTTCAAACAGGATTTCACCGACCTGCGCGGGCGATCCGACGTTGAATTTGCCGCCGGCAAGTTCATACAATTCGTCCTCAAGCCCCGCCATTTTCTGGGCAAATGAATTGGACATGCGGCTTAGGGTGTCACGGTCGACCTTGATGCCGGACATCTCCATTTTCGCCAGCAC
>DQCL01000152.1:847-6056 GCA_003533975.1 Octadecabacter sp.
TCAAAGGTGATCGCGGATTTACCGGCTCCAAGCAGGGGTTTGATCGGGATTGGCGTGTGACCCAGATAGCTCTCTGATAGCACGTCCATGCTGTGCCGATGCGTGCCCGCATTCATCGCATAAGACATCAACATGGTGTCGTCGATAGGGGCCACGTCGACGTTCAGCCGTTTGAAAATCTTGCAGTCATACTTTGCATTCTGGAAGATTTTAAGGATGCTGTCATCTTCGAGCATGGGTTTCAAAATGGCGAGGCACTCATTGAAATCCATCTGGTCCTTAGCCAAGGCATCATCCCCAAACAAATCATCCGCAGCACCGCCTTTGTGGGTCAGCGGAATGTAGCACGCCTCACCCGCCTCAACACACAGCGAAACGCCCACAAGGTCGACGACCATCTCGTTCAAGCCCGTCGTTTCCGTATCCACAGCGACATAGCCGCGGGCATAGATGCGGTCGATCCATGCCTCAAGCGCAGTTGCATCCTTCACCCATTCGTATTTTTCGGCGTCAAAATCAGGCTGTTCGGGCGTACCCTCGACAGCATCAACCGACGTTTCCTCGATCACCGGAGCCTCAACACCCAGCTTGTCGGAAATGCGTTTCACAATCGTGCGAAATTCCATTTGCGCAAGGAACTCAAGCAGCACATCAGGTTCAGGATCACGCACTTCGAGGTCATCAAGAGTGAACGGCAGGTCCATCATGTCATCCAACGTCACGAGGCGTTTGGACAGCTCAATCTGGGCACGGTTGTCGATCAGGGTTTGGCGGCGTTTGGGTTGTTTGATCTCTTCGGCGCGGTCGAGCAGCGATTCAAGGTCGCCATACTCATTGATCAAAAGCGCTGCTGTTTTGATGCCGATACCGGGTGCACCGGGAACGTTGTCAACGCTGTCCCCAGCCAGCGCCTGTACGTCAATCACGCGGTTTGGGCTGACGCCGAATTTCTCCTGCACGCCTTCGGTGTCAATAATCTTGTTGCCCTTCATGGCGTCCATCATCACCACCCCATCCCCGACGAGTTGCATCAGGTCCTTGTCGCTTGAGATGATCGTGCACGCGCCACCAGCTTCGCGGGCTTGGCGTGCGAGGGTCGCCATAATGTCGTCCGCCTCAAAGCCCTCGATTTCTTCACAGGCAATGTTGAACGCGCGGGTCGCTTCACGGGTGAGCGGCATTTGCGGGCGCAGGTCTTCTGGCATGGCCTCGCGGTTGGCTTTGTACTGGTCATACATATCATTGCGAAACGTGTGACTGCCCTTGTCGAAGATCACGGCGACATGGGTAACATCGCCGCCCACATTGCCTTCAACATAGCGTTGCAACATGTTGCAAAACCCTGACACGGCCCCAATCGGCAACCCATCGGATTTGCGTGTCAGCGGTGGCAGCGCATGATAAGCGCGAAAGATAAATGCCGATCCGTCGATCAGATGTAGATGACAACCTTTGCCGAACGCCATATGAGCACTCCCCCGTTAGATAACCTTGGTAGCCTTGCGGCGGGTGAGGTTCAATCGTTCAAGCGCAACATAGCTTTTACGCGCGGGCGAACCGGCGCGCGCAGCCAATCAAGACTGTGCCAGCAATCAAAAACACGAGGGCCAGCCCCGCAACCCACAGGGCAACACCGCCAGCGCCCATCTCTGCAACGTCCAAAAAGAAATACGGGTACTCGCCATCCACGGCCCCGCGCGCGATGGCGTAGATTGAATAAAAGATTGGAAACGCGCTCCAGATCAGCAGATCACGCCACATCAAACGCCCCTTTGGCAGCGCAAAAAGCCACAACCCGATGAAGGCGACAGGAATGATCGTATGCAGCATTGCATTCACCACAAAATCCAGCCCGACCCGTGGGTCATCTCCAGCCAGCAGTAGATGAAATACGATTGCGACAAGAGCGATGGCCATCGTCAGACCCGCCGTCAGCCATTGCGGAGGGACACGCCCCAAGGCAATGGCACCGCTGGCCAGTCCAATCAGCGTATTCGCCCAAATTGTAAAATAACGAAAATCGTTCCAAACAGCACCCAAGACCGAAGTCTGGTTTTCTTGCATCGTCATGCCGAAACGCGCAATCAGCGTCACAGCAACGGCTAGCGCAAGACCTGTCGCAACCAAACGCACCATTTGCATCAGTCCGCAGCCTCTCCATACACGTATTTGCAGTCACAATACGGGCATTCGACCCAGCCTTCTTTCTTAGGTATTTGCAACCAAACACGCGGATGACCCAATGCGCCACCACCACCATCACAGGCAATCCGCCGCTCATTCACAATCTTGGTTTCTGGCGCTGTGGTTGTCATGCAATTGCCTCTGGGCTGGGGGCACGTTAGGTGCCACATAAGAACGATATCGAACGCGGACCATATTAGCGATCCGCGCCGCACGAACAAGATGGGAAAGCACGCAATGTCCGAGAACGCCTTGGAAATCACGGGTCTGCGAAAGACATATGCCGCCAGCAAACGCAGCCCCGCCAAAGAAGCGTTGCTTGGTGTGGACCTCACAGTGCCGCGCGGGTCCATCTTCGGGTTATTAGGGCCAAACGGCGCGGGCAAATCGACCATCATCAACATTCTCGCCGGATTGGTGACAAAATCCGCCGGATCAGTGCGCATCTGGGGATTCGATCAAGATGAAAACCCACGCCAGTCTCGCGCCGCAATCGGCATCATGCCGCAAGAACCCAACCTCGACCCGTTCTTTACACCGCGCGGCTCACTGGATGTTCAGGCGGGGCTATATGGCGTTCCAAAATCGCAACGTCGCACCGCAGAGCTGTTGGAACTCACAGGCCTAACCGACAAGGCCGAAGCCTACGCGCGTTCCCTATCGGGGGGCATGCGCCGCCGCCTACTGCTCGGAAAAGCCTTGGTCCACTCACCGCAGATTTTGGTGTTAGATGAACCGACCGCCGGCGTTGATATCGAACTTCGCAATATGCTGTGGCAGCACGTGCGCCGCTTAAATGATGAAGGCATGACCATCATCCTCACCACACACTACTTGGAAGAAGCCGAGCAGATGTGCGACCAGATCGCCATCATCAATCATGGTGCGGTCATCGCGAATGACACAACTGCAAACCTCCTGGGACAATTGGATGCCAAAACGATGGTCATCACACCGGACAGCCCCAGCGACCTGCCCGAAGCACTCCCCACAGGCATCGAAGGCCAAAAACGCGCCAACGGCACACTCGCCTTCACCTACAAAACATCACAAATCCGCGCCGAGGAAATCCTGTCACAGGTTCACAATGCTGGCATCACCATCAAAGACGTGCGCACCGAAGATCCCCACCTCGAAGATGTGTTCCTAAATCTGACCCGTGCCTAAGCGGGGCTTCTGTTTGTCTTTGTCTCAAAAATATCCCGGGTGGTCTGGAGGGCTGGCCCTCCAGCTGGTCGGATTGGCGTAGCCAATTCGAAACACTACTTCGGCAACATGCGCCCCATATTGCGGCCGCCAAGAATATGCATGTGATAATGCGGAACTTCCTGCACCCCTTGTTCGCGCGTATTGGCAATAGCGCGAAAACCATCACCCAGACCTTCCAAACGGCACACTTCTGCGATGGCTTGCATAAACGCCACTTGCTCCTCGGTTGAGGCATCACGCGCGAAATGGTCCAACGACATGTACGGCCCCTTCGGTATCACCAAAACATGCACGGGCGCTTGCGGATACACGTCGCGAAACGCCAAAGCGTGATCGTTTTCAAACACGGTCTGGTTCGGTATTTCACCGCGTAGAATTTTGGCGAAAATGTTCTGGTCATCATAGACGAAGTGCAAGGGCTTTCTCCTTAGTCGGCAAATAAGTAGGGGGTCTGGGCGATGCTGCGCCCGACATCTTCGGACACGCTCAAAAACTGACAGATCGGAGGCGTGTTTTCATCAGGGCTGGCCAATTCGCGTACGCGCAGATGGTTCTCAAAACCAGCATCGCGGATACGATCGGACTCGTAAACAACGTCGTAGCGAATGGTCGGCAAAAGTTGCCCCATCGTTTCATCCCCCGTCTGATCCCCCGCGAGGCCGACGCGTTTGGCATGACCGATAAGGTATTCGTCGGTGAAATCACAGTCCAGCTCCAACAACCGCGTCGTGGATCGGTCGTTAAAGAAGTCCTGCATCAAATCGAGGTTGGCCGTGTCCAGACAAATGATCAGGCGGTCCGTCTCGTAGTAGTCAAACAACATCCGCATCAGCGCGCGACGGTGACGTGTACGTTTGCCGAGCGTGCGTTGGATACCGCCCAGATCGGGCAAATCAGTGTTTTCTTCGTTGAACAAATAGTCGATGCACGGAATGGTCATATGATGCTTCACAGACCCGACGAAGCGCTTTGCGACGTGCCATTTTTTACAGGCCACAATCAACAACTCACGTTCCCGCCCAAGCGAGGTTTCCGTTTCCCAGAAACGCGGTGCAAACCTTCGCCCAATACGTCCACGCCCTGTAAGAAAGCCAAACAGCCTGCGCCCTTCGTCCGAGATTTTGAAGTCATCTCGACCAGAGGCGTAAAGCTGTCCCAACCGTTTTTTCAACGAAGTCGCTTCAGGTGAGATTTTGCGTGCGAAAAGGAAGTCCTGTGACAACAGCAAATCGTAGTGGTCGTCATAAAACGTCACGGGCATGCCGTAATCGGTAAACATCAGAAACGTCAGTGTGCGTGTGCGAATTTCGGGTTCGGGCACCAAATGGCGCACCAATGTCTGGAAAAACGTTTCATCCGGAATCCACGTGGTTCGAAAGAACTTCATCACATCGGGGCGGGTCTTGGTCATGTCGATGATCCACTCGATGGTGCGGCGGCGCAAACACCACCACTGCGACCCGATCATGATTTGCAGGTCAGCCGGAATTTCACGCTCCAGCCCAAGTTTTCGCTGCGCCCACCACGAATTGTAGAACAATGTTTTATGGGTGCGTTCGTTGAAAAAGTGGCGATAGATCAGCCGCTCTCCTTTCATGCCGGTCTTGATCCAATCGGACTCAAAGAAATCAAAGCTCTCGATGTAGTCGCAATCATCGGCGTCCAGCAGCGTTTTGGCGTAGCTGGCAGACTTAATCGCCATGCAATCGCCCGACACCATATAAAAATGCGTGGCCCGCGGGAATGCATCAACCGCTGCCTCAACCGCGTGTAAAGTTGCCTGTACAAGCGACCATTCACCCCAACCGCATTTGAT
>DQCL01000270.1 GCA_003533975.1 Octadecabacter sp.
TGTCTCGCAACAACAAATCAACCAGATACGCCGCCAACCTTCAAATCCTCAAAACACCAGATTCAGTCATAACTCGTGCTCCTCGGCTACACGTGCCAATTTTTTTGCCAATTTCAGAAGTCCAGGCCATTGTAAAAGCAGGACTTATTGAAGATCAAGTTACAGCCAATTATCGGTAATGTGGCACGAATGCGTTTTGGTGCTTTCGTCGAGGATTTAGTTTGAAAGCGCTGAATGCGAGAGGGCGACTTCGTGGGGTCTGAGGGGGCAGAACAACTATGAACTCAAGCCTATGCCCAAACTTGTACTTAAATTTAATGTACATGCTATGTGTATTTTATGAACGCCTAAGAGTAACATTCAAATGTGGGTCTTAGTAAAAATAATGAGTTACATGCGGTCAAATGGGCAATCTATGGGTTGTTTTACAGCTGACTGGCTAGAATAGCTTCCTGATTGCGGACAGATCGTCTGACAAGTGGTTTACAGTAAATACGGGGTCAAGAAGCGGGCTCTTGTGCTCGAAGCCTCTCAAGAGTGACAATGGAACCCCTGTCGCCCGTCGGATGGCGTGTGACGGTGTATCTCCAACAGCGTTCACCATCGTTGATATCGCTTGCGTCATTTCAAGATCAGCGCCGGCCAAAGTGCCATTTTCCAAGGTCAGACGTTGGTCTTTTCGAATGACTGTTCGTCCATTCAGAACGAACCTGTCGATCTTTGATCCTGCCGTTGCCATAGCATCTGTGATGAGCATGATACGGTCACTATTTTCCGCCGCTGCGAGGGCCATCCGAATGGTCATAGGGTGAACATGCACCCCATCGGCGATCAATCCGGCATGGATGTCATCACGGGCAAGCGTCGCGCCGACAAGCCCCGGTTCACGGCTGCCCAATTGGCTCATCGCATTGAAAAGGTGGGTTACGCAGCGTGCCCCTGCATCAAAGAAAGCCATACAAGTTTCAAAATCTGCATCCGTATGCCCAAGCGAAACGATCACGCCTGCGTCTGACATTGCGCGAATTTGTGCGGGCGTTGTGTTTTCCGGGGCGACGGTCACCATAACGTTTGGCAATCTCTCAGCGGCGCTGAGGATGATTGCCAGATCGTCA
The DNA here is from genome assembly GCA_003533975.1 of Octadecabacter sp. Taxonomy (GTDB): domain Bacteria; phylum Pseudomonadota; class Alphaproteobacteria; order Rhodobacterales; family Rhodobacteraceae; genus Octadecabacter. The sequence continues at coordinate 1,116 of DQCL01000270.1, forward strand.
TCGCTCATCGGGCGGATGAGATCAGGGTCGTGCGCGCCTTTTCGTGCAACAGACAGATGTGGCCCTTCAAGGTGTATGCCGGCGATACCAGTAACCCTCTCGGTGATGGCCGCATCTATTGCGCTGATCGCGGCTTTGGTGCGCTCAGGCGTATCGGTAATCAGGGTTGGAAGAATAACCGCTGAACCAATTGATGCATGGGCTTGCGCGATCGTGCGCAATGCGTCGACGGATTGATCGTCATTGAACATCACGCCACCACCGCCGTTGATCTGTAAATCAACATATCCCGGCGCAATAATGCCCCCTGACAAGGCCTCGACCGGGCAGCCATCGGGTAAGTTCCTGCTCGCTAGGACACTCCGTGATCCGTCCGTATGCACGAGCAGGGCGCTGTTGTCGCCCTGTATAGTGATGCCATCGTGAACGTGTGCACCAACGTAGGCTTTCGCAATAGTGCTCATTGTGTTTCGGTTACTTTCTTCAGCTGAGTTAAGGCGAAGTTGAAAGCGCCATCCAAGGCATTGCCTTTGCGTTCACGCAGACCGGATATGGTGTCGGCGGGCAGATAGTCGGTGTAATGCGGGCCGACGCCGCCCGTTAAACACAGCGCGTCACCTGCGTTGAAACGCAACGCCGTCAAGCACTGCTGCAAATAGGTGGCACCCGCCATCATGATGCTCTGACCAACAGGGTCGCCCGCGCGTGCACTTTCAGTAACGTCAGGCGCAAACGTGCCATAATCGCCGGGCGTGGCCGTCATACTGAATGCCACGATCTCATTCGGGTCGTCATGAAATTTCCTGAGCACAGCGCGCGTAAGATCGCTATGCGCTGAAAGATTGTCATGACTTAGCAGTACCGCGCGCAGACATTTCTGCCCAATCCATGCGCCAGAAGCTTGATCGCTCACGGAAAAGCCCCACCCGCCAACGCTTCGGATGTCTCCATTCTTGCTTGCCGCCGCAATTGTTCCAGTCCCAACAGAAAGTAGAAACCCATCTTCCCCACCAAGTGCGCCATTCAGGGCCGTGGGCCGGTCGTCGGTTACATTTGAGTGTTTGTACGGCAACGCGGATGAAACGCGGCGTGCGTCTTGTTCAGTCATCACTCCGGCAAGGCCAACATGTGCGGTCGCATCTGAAAGGCGCGCTACGGGAAATCCGCCACTGGCGGCGGCAGCCTCCACTGTTGCGATCACGTTCTCAATCGCGAGCTTGGGGTCGGAGGTCACGTTCGCGCGGCCACCCTCAGCACGGGCAAGCACCCCGTCCGCAGCTGTTCCGATGGCAACACGACATCCGGTGCCGCCGCCATCTACGCCAATTGCAAGGGGATGCGATGAATTAGACATTTGCTATCTATATAAGACCTATTGAGAAAACCCATACCTATATGCCCATCTTGAGCGTGATTGACCTCAAATTACAGCAATCATAGCACAAGTGCGGAACATGGTAGGTGAATGAGTTTTTGTAGTGATCGAACAACGGTTCTTTGACGTCATGAAATCATAGCTTATGGCCGTGAATTGGCAGTGCTATGGAATGATTCACAGGTTTACGGTCATATTCTTGCCGAAATTGGCGAGCATAGGACGCACATAAGAAATTTTAGTTGGGGTAATTATGCGATTTATAGCAATTCTTTGCGCGGGCTTGATGGCTGCTGCACCCACCGTGGCGCAAGAACGTGAAGCGCTTGGGTATGGCCGCATTTTCACCAACGACTTCTTTGGCGACAATATGGATCGTTGGCGGACTGGGTCCTATGCGTATTCTATCGTGCGCGGCCCTGAATGGCAGGGCAGAGCGCCGAGCACGCCGGGCGCTGTGCTTGAATATCGTTTGCGCACCGAAATTATTGCGCCGTCGGCTTTGAATGGCGTGGGGTCGAATGATCGCGCTTTTGTTGGAACACTGTCTGCGGGTCTGCACACGCATTACTCACGTGATGGTGCGGATGTTTCACTTGGGGTTGATATTGTGGCCGTTGGGCCACAGACTGGTGTGGCCGATATTCAGGACTGGTTCCATGATGTTGTGAGTGCGCCGAACGTCTCAAACACGGTGCTCGCCAACCAAATTGACAATGCGTTTTATCCCACCGCCTTGGTTGAAGTTTCCTACCCCGTTTCCATCGGCGAAAACGCGTCGTTCCGTCCCTTTGTTGAAGCGCAATATGGCGTGGAGAATTTCGTCCGTGTCGGGGCCGATGTGTTGATTGGCGCAACCTTGCAAGATGACCTCTGGTTGCGGGACAGCCCGTCCGGGCAACTATATACAGGGGTTGAGGGCGAGCGGGCAGGGACCGGATTTGTCTTCGGGGCGGACTATGCTGTTGTCGATGACAGCGCGTATTTTCCAGCCAGTTTCGGAACTGTCGCAGAAGACGAACGTTTCCGCGCACGCGCTGGCGTTCACTGGCGTGTTGGGGACAGCTTTTCGTACTTCTACGGGGTCACCTATCTAAGCGAAGAATATGTCGGTCAAACCGAAGGCCAATTCGTCGGTTCGCTGAAGCTGAATTTCAGCTTTTAAATAAATAGTTACTGCTCGTCCTTAAAGTGTCTTGATTGCCATGATTCCGGCCTGTTAACCTCTTGCTCAGAACCCTGCACGCAGAGGCGGGGCAAAGACAGAGGCAGTAACGGGCATGAAAACGGGCTTTAAAGGCACGTTCGTCATCTCCTGGTCACAAACGGAACTCGATGGGTTCTGGTCGGCACCGCTTGAAAACTTGCGGGTCGGCACGGCATGGTCATGGGCGGGCGAAGCAGTACGGGTTGACGGACCCGCAGATATTTTACCATTGGGCGATGCGGCTGGTGAGGCCGATATTCGCGCGCGTGCGGCGATGTCCGTGCGTAGATTGTTGAAGGCCGTTGAGGTCAAGACATCGCGCTTGGACCTTGTTGAGGTCGAGGGCCCAGCACTTGAGCAAAGCTTTACCGTAACAGATGGGCGTGACACGTGGACTGTGACGCTGATTGAAGGCGCGACACCTTCCGCACGCCTGTGCATGTTTGTCGAGGAAATCCCGCCGCGCACCGCTGACTTGTGGATTGTGAACCACACCGTTGATCTGAAATCCCGCGACCAGAACGACGATCCAGCCGGTGGTGTGATTTGTTTTACGCCCGGCACGTTGATCCGCACCGAAGAGGGTTTGATGCGGGTTGAGGATATTGGTGAAGGCACCAAGGTCCAGACAAAAGACAATGGATGTCAGGAAGTGTTGTGGACAGGGCAGCGTCGCGTAACAGGCGCACGCCTATACGCAATGCCGCACCTTTGTCCGGTCCGCTTGCGGGCAGGGTCGCTTGATAATGACGTGCCAGACGCAGGCCTTCTTGTAAGCCCAGATCACCGCGTGATGATAAAAGGCGCACGCGCACGTGCGTTGTTCAACACGGATGAAGTGCTGGTAACGGCACGGGACTTGGTGAATGGTCACTCAATCTACGTGGACCGCTCTATGCGCGAAGTGCAGTATATTCATATGCTATTGCCGAGCCATGAAGTGGTATTTGCCAATGGTGTGGAAAGCGAAAGCTTCCACCCGGCAAGTGCAGGACTTGATCACTTGGGCGACGAAGATCGCGCCCGTTTGTTTGCGCAGGTGCCTGACATCGAAGCAGACGTGAATTCTTACGGTGCCTATGCACGGCGCGTGACGTCCTCGTCCGAGGCAGCCATTTTGCGTCACGACGCGGCTTAGATCCAAGTTTATTGGTAAACCAGTGGTTAGACGTGTTGACTCAGGTCAGCACCGGTCGTAATGCAGCCTTTCAATTGGTGTTGGTGACCCCCGCAAGGGGATTTCTGTCAGGGTTCGCCCAAAGGACAACGCCCTTCATAGCCCACTATGGGCGCGCGTTTCTCAACCCGAACCGTCAGGTGAGGATAAGTTGAGGAAGCACATAACCGAAGGAGATCAGCCGTGACCAAACGCACGTCTGCCAAGTACAAAATTGACCGCCGGATGGGTGAAAACATCTGGGGTCGTCCGAAATCCCCTGTAAACCGTCGTGAATACGGCCCCGGCCAGCATGGTCAGCGTCGTAAGGGCAAATTGTCCGACTTCGGTATGCAGCTGCGCGCAAAGCAAAAACTGAAGGGTTACTACGGCGACCTGACAGAGAAGCAATTCCGCCGCATCTTTACAGAAGCTGAACGCGTAAAAGGCGATACAGGTGAAAACTTGATCGGTTTGCTTGAGCGCCGCTTGGACGCTGTTGTGTACCGCGCTAAGTTCGTACCGACAGTTTTCGCAGCACGTCAGTTCGTGAACCACGGCCACGTCACCGTTAACGGCAAGAAGGTAAACATCCCATCTTACCGCGTTAAAGAAGGCGACGTTGTAGAAGTTCGCACAAGCTCCAAGCAGAACGTGGCTGTCCTTGACGCCGTCGCACTGACTGAGCGTGACGTTCCAGACTACATGGAAGTCGACCACTCCAAAATGGCGGCGACATTCGTACGCACACCTGGCCTCGGCGATGTGCCGTACCCAGTCATGATGGAACCGAACCTCGTGATCGAATACTACGCTCAGAACTAATTCAGTTCAGAGATCGAAATTAAGAAAGCCGCGCCCCGGAGAATATCGGGGTGCGGCTTTTTTGATTCAGGTCACACGGAAATACAACGAGAGCGGGTGTTGCAAGCATCTGTCGTTGCGAGCGGAGGCCTTCGCCCGCTACTTGTGTTGGAGCGACGGATTTGGTGAAACAGTCGATGAAAGAGGCAATGAATAAGTAACGCTTCTGGTCTCTGCGTCTTTGCCCCATTAGAAGGGCGGGGACGCAAGACGGAATGGACCGATGAGTAAGATCAAAGCACAGCCCGGGATTATGGATATTGCCTTGTATCAAGGCGGGAAAAGCCATGTGGACGGGGTTGAGAACATATTGAAATTGTCTTCGAACGAAAACCCGTTCGGACCATCGGATGCCACCAAAGACGCTATGGTTCGCGCATCCCATGAATTGCACCGCTATCCGTCAACCGACCACGCGGCCTTGCGCGAAGCGATTGGCGATGTCTGGGACCTCGACCCTGAGCGTATTATCTGTGGCAACGGATCTGGCGAAGTTTTGATGATGATTGCGCAGGCCTTTGCGGGGAAGGGCGATGAGGTGCTGTTCACTGAGCACGGATTTGCGATGTATCCCATCTACGCAAATGCCAATGGGGCCAAGCCAGTCGTCGTTGCTGAAAAGAACCGTGTCGTTGATGTGGATGCGTTGCTTGCGGCCTGCACCAAGAAAACAAAGGTTTGCTACATTGCCAACCCCGCCAATCCAACAGGCACGATGATCGACGAGGCTGAGCTTGCGCGTCTTGCGGATGGGCTTCCCAAGGGTGCCGTTCTTGTTTTGGACGGTGCCTATGCTGAATACGTTGAAGGCTATGACGGTGGTAAAGCATTGGTCGAAAGCCGTGATAACGTCATCATGACACGCACGTTTTCCAAGATTTACGGGCTTGGTGGGCTGCGGATCGGTTATGGGTATGCGCCGCAGCCGATCATTGATGTGCTGATGCGTATTCGCGGGCCGTTCAATTTGTCGGCACCCGCGTTGGCCGCGGCTGAGACCGCGATGCGTGATACTGCACACACCGAAAAATGCCGTGCTGAGAACGCCAAACAGCGCGATTGGATGGCAGCAGCGCTCGCGGACATGGGGCTGCCGTCTGATCCGTCAAACGCGAATTTCATCCTTGTGCGTTTTGGGTCCGAGGACATAGCCAAGGCATGCAACGAACACCTGACATCGCAGGGCATTCTGGTGCGCTACGTGGGTGGGTACGGCCTGCCAAATGGCTTGCGTATCACCGTTGGAGATGAGGCATCCTGCCGCCGCGTTGTTCACGCCATCGGGCAGTTCGTGAACCCTGATAAGGACTTGGACGCATGACTGTAATGTATGACCGCGTGGCGCTTATTGGGCTTGGACTGATTGCATCTTCGATGTTCTGGGCGATGAAACGCGCCGGGATCGCAGGCGAAGTGACTGGCTACGCGCGTTCTGGCGAAACACGCGATGTTGCGCGTGAAATCGGGTTGTGCGACCGCGTTTGTGAGAGCGCTGCCGAGGCCTGCGAAGGGGCCGATCTGATCGTGTTGTGCGTCCCTATTGGTGCAATGGATGCTGTCACGCGCGAGATCGCGGGATCGCTGAAAAAGGGCGCGGTCGTTACTGATGTTGGCTCTGTGAAACGCGCTGTGATTGATGCCGTCGGCCCTCATATCCCTGAAGGCGTGCATTTTGTTCCAGGCCA
>DQCL01000211.1:0-9468 GCA_003533975.1 Octadecabacter sp.
CGTTTCGACAGCGTCGCCGCAGCCCGCGCGGCGTGCGTGCCCACGACGCCACCGCCAATAACGACAACCTTAGCAGGGCCAACGCCCGGAACACCGCCCATCAAGACACCGCGCCCGCCGTTTGCCTTTTGCAATGTCCAGCTTCCGACTTGTGGCGCCAAACGCCCAGCAACTTCGGACATCGGTGCAAGGAGCGGCAGGCCGCCATTCGCGTCCGTTACCGTTTCATAGGCAATTGCGGTACACCCAGATGCGATCAGGTCTTTGGTCTGCTCTGGGTCTGGTGCGAGGTGCAGGTAGGTGAACAGCAATTGTCCTTCACGCAGCATCTTACGTTCAACTGCTTGTGGTTCTTTTACTTTGACGATCATGTCAGCAGCCGCGAAAATTTCGGCGGCGGTGCCGGCTATCGTCGCGCCGGCCTCAATGTAGTCCTCGTCGCTAAAGCCAGCACCAACGCCGCATTGCGTTTCGACCGTAACATTGTGGCCATGTGCAACAGCTTCGCGGGCGGCGTTTGGCGTTAGACCAACGCGGAATTCTTGCGGTTTAATTTCTTTGGGGCAACCGATGTGCATTTAATTTCTCCTCATCCCTTTTGTGACCGTCGCGCTGTTTGTGTGGAAAAGGGTGGCAATCTTTGGCGTGTTGGCGCTATCAAAGGCAAGATTATCCGCGAAACATGAGCTATTACGGGAGGAAATTGCGTTGAGCGATTTAGACGAAACAGATCGACGTCTTTTGAAGGCCCTTCAGCGCGAAGGCCGCCTGTCCAACGCGGACCTGTCAGACAAAGTGAACTTGTCACCCTCAGCGTGCCACCGTCGCGTGCAGCGGTTGGAAAAGGACGGATACATTTCAGGCTACGTGGCACTGGTGAACCCCCGCAAGGTGGACCGTAAGACGACTGTGTTTGTAGAGATCACATTGCGCGCGCAGGCTGATGATGTGCTTGATGCGTTCGAAAAATCTGTGGCGCGAATTCCGGACGTGTTGGAATGCCATTTGATGGCGGGGCAGGCGGACTATCTGCTTAAGGTCGTGGCCGAAGACGCCGAAGATTTTGCCCGCATCCACCGCCGTTATCTGGCTAGTCTGCCTGGTGTGCAGGGGATGCAAAGTTCGTTTGCGTTGCGGACGGTGCGCCAGACGACAGCGTTGCCTGTTTAGATCAGCAGCGACCAGATCAGGCTGCACCAAGGAAACCGTTGTATAGGCCGTGATTGGCGGCCATTGCCTTGGTCTTGGGGAACATATCCAGCCCGCTTGGGCCAAAGAAAAACCCCTCAACCTTACGGCGCAGGGGTTTCCCAATTCGAATACTCGGAAGGGATGCTTAGAGCATACCTTCGCGCTGGAGCTTCTTGCGCGCCAGCTTACGCTGACGGCGGATAGCTTCGGCTTTCTCACGTGCCTTCTTCTCAGAAGGTTTTTCAAAAGCTTGCTTAAGCTTCATCTCACGAAACACACCTTCACGCTGAAGTTTTTTCTTCAGAGCACGGAGCGCCTGATCGACGTTGTTATCTCTAACACTAACCTGCATGTGGTTTTCACCACCTCTCTAAGTTGGATTTGCAATAAGTTGCAGGAGGCCGCCATATAGCAAGTGCCCCGTTACTTGTCTAGTATGGGGTGAAAGCCTGAAAACGGAGCCTGATATGACCACTGCACTGACATTACTCGAAGCGATTCTACCCCATGTCGCCTTTGACGGCTGGTCAGAGGGTGCGTTTACGGCTGCCGCTGAGGACTGCGGCATGACGATTGAGGAAGCGCGCGCTTTATGTCCACGCGGGGCTGCTGACTTGGCCGTTCTGTTCCATACCGAAGGGGACGCGGCGATGGTGGCGGCCCTTAAATCCGCAGACCTTTCCGAGATGCGGTTTCGGGACAAGGTCGCCCATGCGGTGCGCCTTCGTTTGGATGCTGTGACTGACAAAGAGGCCGTGCGTCGTGGGTCTGCATTGTTTGCTCTGCCGCATATGGCTCCGGTCGGGTCCAAGTTGATTTGGGGAACAGCTGACGCGATTTGGACGGCGTTGGGGGATACCTCGGAAGACGTGAATTACTACACCAAACGCGCTACGTTGTCGGCGGTCTATGGGGCGGTTGTTCTGTTCTGGCTTGGTGATGATACGGACGACGGGCAGGCGACGACGGATTTCATCGACCGCCGTATTGAAAACGTCATGCAGTTCGAAAGCTTCAAAGCGGCGATCAATAAGAACCCACTGACAAAACCATTTGCTGGCGCTTTGGGGCGCCTGACTTCCCATATAAAAGCACCGTCCGCTGCGCCGGACGATTTGCCAGGCTCATGGAGTACACAACGATGAAAGCTGTAGAAATCGCCCAAGCAGGTGGACCCGAAGTTCTAACGCTCGTTGATGTTCCAACGCCGGAGCCAGCCTTTGGTGAGGTCCGTATCAAAGTCGCTTATGCGGGGGTAAATCGCCCTGATGCCTTGCAGCGTGCCGGACTGTATAACCCGCCTAAAGGTGCTAGCCCTTTGCCGGGACTAGAGGCCGCTGGTGAGATTTCAGCGATCGGTGATGGCGTGACGGATTGGGTGGTAGGGGATCAAGTTTGCGCGTTGTTGCCAGGTGGCGGATATGCCGAAGAGGTGGTCACACCTGCCGCGCATTGTTTGCCGGTTCCCGATGGGTTGTCGCTGAAACAAGCGGCCTGTTTGCCCGAAACGTTTTTCACTGTCTGGTCCAACGTGTTCATGCGCGGCGGATTGAAGGCAGGTGAGCGTTTCTTGGTGCATGGTGGTTCATCCGGTATCGGCACGACGGCAATTCAATTGGCAAATGCATTCGGTGCGCGCGTGTTTACGACCGCCGGATCAGACGAGAAATGCGCAGCGTGTCTCGACCTCGGGGCAGAGGTCGCAATGAACTACCGTGAGGTGGATTTTGTTGATGTGATGAAGGCCGAAGGCGGCGCGAACCTGATCCTCGACATGGTTGGCGGCGACTACCTGCCGCGCAATGTGCGGGCGTTGGCCGATGATGGTCGCCTTGTGCAAATTGCGTTCCTACAAGGGCCGAAGATTGAGTTGAACTTTGCCCACCTGATGATGCGCCGCCTGACGATCACAGGCAGCACCCTGCGCCCGCAGTCCGATGTCGCGAAGGCGGAGATTGCGCAGCAGTTGCGCGAACACATTTGGCCGTTGCTGGCATCTGGCCGTATTGCACCTGTTATGGATCAGGAATTCGATTTGGCAGCCGCTGCTGACGCCCACACGCGGATGGAAAGCAGCGAGCACATCGGAAAAATTGTTTTGAAGGTTTCCTGAATTTGGTGACTTCATCAAACTGTGCAACACTCGCGTTTTAAGAAAATTAGTTTGAACGAGGAGAATACTATGACCAAGAAAGATGGACCAAAGCCGACTGGCAAAGGCACAAAAAAAGACGCCCCGCTTGAAGATTTCAAAGGCAACACGCTGGACAAGATGAGCGACGCGGAAAAGTCCAAAGGCAAATAGCCCGACGTAAAGGTCCTAACGCATTGGATCAAATAACGCGTCGTCCAACGTGCAATCACGGATAACATCCGCCCCGCAGGTCCGCAGTTCCAAGTCTCTCGTCATGCAGATGCGTGCTTCTTGGATGCGATGGCTGCGGCATGTGATTGTAATTTCGTCCGCATCCAACCCTTCGTTGCCCCGCATGAAGGCTTCTTCGATTAGTGACGCGGGGAGGGTTACAGGCGCCTCTAAGCTGCGGAACACTGCGGGACGGGTGATGCGTGCGTACGCCTCTCGGGACAGCGCATAGTAATCGTCCGGCGATAGCCCTGAACAGGACCCGTGCTTGTTCCATTGGTGCCATGCCAGCCCGCTGGTCCCCATTAAATCGACCATCGCAGAGGTGTCCGCGCGAGACGGGTTGTGGAACGAGTGGCGGCAATTGGCTGGCCAACCGTTTTCGTATTGCGGCCAAAGGCCATGTAGAACCCAGCCGAAACCTTTGTCGTCTTCACACTGGGGCGAATTGCGGGAATCGCCCTCAAGGGCGCACCAACTTGGCGACCAAGAGAGGGACAAAACGTAGTAATCGAACTCCCCAGCGACGTCTTGCGCCTTTGCAGGTTGGGCGAGAATCAAAAACAAGGCCAATATTCGTAGCATTTGGGGTCTTTCCATAAACGATTGGGCTATCTATATAGCAACTAAGTTCCCCGACAATGTGAACCCGGCCAAATTGGTCTGCCCCTTCAAGGGCGTGGGAGAGGCATGTCGACTGTTAAGGAGAAACGCGATGAGCGGTACACCAATTATGGCCAAAGCCACAGCAGTTTGGCTGTGCGACAACACAACAATGACATTCCGTCAGATCGCCGTTTTTTGCGGCCTACATGAGCTTGAAGTTCAGGGTATCGCAGACGGTGATGTTGCCACTGGCGTCAAAGGGTTTGACCCGATTGCCAACAAGCAACTGACGCAAGAAGAGATCGACAAGGCCGAAGCTGATCCGAAGTATAACCTTGAGTTGCTCTTTAACCCAGCATCCGCGGGTGAAGAAAAACGCCGTGGCCCACGCTACACGCCACTGTCCAAGCGTCAGGATCGCCCTGCGTCTATCTACTGGTTGGTGAAGTTCCACCCTGAGCTGTCAGACGGTCAGGTTTCCAAATTGGTCGGCACTACGAAGCCGACAATTCAGGCGATCCGCGAGCGGACGCACTGGAACATCAACAACATCGAACCGATCGATCCGGTTGCACTTGGGCTTTGTAAACAGAGCGAACTTGATGCTGCCGTGCAAAAAGCCAACGCCAAGAAAGCTAAAGAAGGCGGCGTAATGACGGATGATGAACGTCGCAAGCTGGTGTCCACAGAGCAGAGCCTTGGATTGGATGAACCAAAGATACCTTCCTCAATCGAAGGCCTTGAGACATTCACACTGAGCACGGATGTTGAGCCGGAAGAAGATACGTCCGTTCCGGATAAAGATACATTCTTTAACCTGCCGGACGATGCAGGCGACGACGAAGACTAAACGCCTTCCTCAAAAACGTTTAAAATTTATGAAGCCTCAGTCGAAAGACTGGGGCTTTTGCGTAACAGTTGCCACGATGTTCGCGAACTTTCCTAATTTTGCCCCATTTCATATCTAACGCTAAGCTATTCTTAATCTGAGATGCCCAAAAGGGTGCGCGTGAAGGAGTACAGGCAGATGCTACAAGACGTTCAGGACTTTATAGACCCTCAGATTCATACACTGGTTCGTAAAAACCGACCCCAAGAGGGCGCTTCGGACTTGTTTGGTGACCAACCGCCTTCTGAACTGCTGTCGGATTACGCGTTAAACGCTGCAGGTCGTGAGCGAAGCGTCATGTTACAGCAAAAATTCACAGATAGGCGTTTTAACGTTGAGCGTTGCTGGAACCAAATCCAACAGTACATGCCGGAACTCCTAACTTCGTCGCCACAGGATGTTCTTGAGGTGTCGACTGGGCATGGCGCAATGCTAGAGATTTTACGCCATTATGGGCACAACGTAATGGGAACAGATTACGCGCCCGAGACTTGGTCGTCCGAAACCCGTGATGTTGAAAAACCCGATTGGCCGTATCGCCACGTCGTTGAAAGCATTGATTTGCCCATGATGGTTTTTGATAACACTGACGGGCAATACCCGATCGAAAGCAAAAGCTTCGATACGACGTTGTGTTTTCAGGCGCTCGAACACAGCGGCCATCCTGATGATTGGATGGAAACAATTGAAGAGTTTTGCCGCATAAGCCGCAAGTCAGTATTTGTGATGCTTGGCCATTTGAACCCGAAAACCCGTGCGAACTCCGATTACAACTACGCTTTCCACAACTTTCGTCGTGATCTGCGCAGTTACCGTGATAACGGTTTTGTTTGCACCGGGACTTTTGTTCACTGGGGGCAAGCGCTGGGCTTTAAGCTGACCGCTGTGTGAAACGGATCAAAGGGATTTTCGGGCGTTCAGCGCGGCGGTAATTGTTCCGTCATCGAGGTAGTCCAGCTCTCCACCCACAGGAACCCCTTGCGCAAGGGATGTAACCTGAACGTCTCGCAATTCATCAGCGATGTAATGCGCTGTGGTTTGCCCGTCGATTGTCGCCCCAAGCGCGAGGATCACTTCGCTTACGTGCTCCGTGGTGACGCGATCGCGTAATTTTGGAATGCGCAACTCGTCGGGCCCGATGTCATCCAGCGCGGACAACGTTCCCCCAAGCACGTGATAGCGGCCTTTAAAAACGCCCGAACGCTCCATCGCCCAAAGGTCGGCGACATCTTCGACGACGCAGATTTGGCCGATGTTACGTTTCTCACTCGCACAGATTTCGCAAATATCGGACGTTCCGATGTTCCCGCAGTTCAAACACTCACGCGCGGTTTCACCGACTGTTGTTAAGGTTTGCGCCAACGGGTTCAGAAGTTGCCCTCGTTTTTTGATAAGATGAAGCACAGCACGACGCGCTGAGCGCGGCCCGAGGCCCGGTAAGCGGGCCATCAGGTCTATCAGCGCGTCGATGTCTTTGGGCGCTTGGGTCACTTAGAACGGCAGCTTCATGTCCGCTGGGAGGCCCAGACCTTCGGTCAGCTTTTCCATCTCGCTTTGCGCTTTGTCGGAGGCTTTCGATTGCGCGTCTTTGATTGCAGCGAGGATCAGGTCTTCGACAACTTCTTTGTCGTCGCCATTGAAGATGGATGGATCAATGTCGAGCCCGCGCAATTCGCCCTTCGCCGATGCTGTGGCCTTCACCAAACCAGCGCCGCTTTCGCCGACAACCATGATGTCATGCAGGTCTTCTTGCAGTTGGCCCATCTGCTTTTGCATCTCTTGGGCTTTTTTCATCATGCCGGCCATATCGCCGAGCCCGCCTAGTCCTTTGAACATCATCGTCTCCTGAATGTCTGTTTGGCCTTAGATAAGCAGCCGCGGGCCGTGTCGCAAGTTAACTGTCCTCAAACGGATCCCATTCTTCCTCAACCTCGGGAAGGGCCTCAAGCCCCGCTTCCGCTTCGAGCGCTTTTGGCGTGCGGATGTCGGTGATCTTGGATTTTGGAAACTGCATCAAAACGGCTTGAACCAATGGGTGCGCGGATGCTTTGTCGCGTAGATCATTCACCTCGGCGTCGCGCACTTCCGCTATTGTTTCAGCGCCACCATCATTCACGAGCGTTACTGCCCAGCGATTTCCTGTCCACGCCTGAAGTCTTGATCCAAGGCGCTGGGCCAGATCATGCGGTGCACTTTCGGAAGGGACAAATTCAATTCGCCCGGGCTGATAAGCGGCGAGGCGCACCCCGGTTTCAACTTCAACAAGCAGCTTTACGTCACGGTGCCTGCGGATCAGTTCAACGACAGTTTCAAATGTCGGATAATGAGCAAGTGCTTCTTCATTTGCGATGGCCAAAGCAGCGCCACCCGCTGATGCCGAAGGTCCACTTGGGCCTGAATGGGTTGCGGCAGGGGTTCTCGATTGTGCATCGGTTGGCATTCCGCCCGATTGGGCAGGTGCCGCGCGCGGGCCACCGTTTGGGCCAGCAGGGGGCGGCGTTTCTTTGTCCAGTTTGCGCACGAGTTCTTCGACACTGGGCAGGTCCGCGACATGGGTCAGCCGGATGATCGCCATTTCGGCAGCCATCATTGCATTCGGCGCCATCGCAACTTCTTCGAGCGCCTTGAGTAACATTTGCCATAGGCGTGTCAGTACCCGCATTGCCAAAGCCTCGGCCATTGCTGCGCCACGTGTACGTTCATCGGGGCTAACGGTCGGATCTTCGGCGGCGTCAGGCGTAATTTTGATAACGCTGACCCAATGGGCGATTTCTGCGAGATCCCGCAAGATCGCCATTGGATCGGCACCGTCTGCATATTGGCTCGAAAGTTCGTGCAGCGCGTCAGCCGCTTGGCCCTTAAGGATCATGTCGAACAGGTCAAGCACGCGACCACGATCAGCGAGGCCCAACATCGCGCGGACCTGTTCGGCGGTTGTCTCGCCTGCGCCATGGGAAATCGCTTGGTCGAGCAGGGACTGTGCGTCCCGCGCGGACCCTTCCGCGGCGCGTGTGATCAATGCCAATGCATCATCTGTAATTTCAGCGTTCTCAGCGGTCGCAATCTTGCGAAGCAAGCCGATTTGGTCTTCGGGTTCGATACGGCGTAGATCAAATCGCTGACAGCGGGACAGAACCGTAACCGGAACTTTGCGAATTTCAGTTGTCGCGAAGATGAATTTCACATGTTCGGGTGGTTCTTCAAGCGTCTTCAGCAACGCGTTAAACGCGCTGGTCGAAAGCATGTGAACTTCGTCGATGATATAGATTTTGTAGCGAGCAGACGCGGCACGGTAGTGCACGCTTTCGATAATCTCGCGGATGTCACCGACCCCAGTGCGTGACGCAGCGTCCATTTCCATGACATCAACGTGACGGCCTTCCATGATAGCGACGCAGTTTTCACATTTGCCACAGGGTTCGGTCGTCGGGCCGCCGTTTCCGTCTTCCCCAATACAGTTCATCCCCTTGGCGATGATCCGCGCGGTGGTGGTTTTACCCGTTCCGCGGATGCCGGTCATGATGAAGGCTTGCGCGATACGGTCAGCTGCAAAGGCGTTTTTCAGCGTGCGCACCATCGCGTCCTGCCCGACAAGGTCGGCAAACGTTTCTGGGCGGTACTTGCGCGCTAGGACTTGGTACTTTGGGGTGTCGGATTCGGTCATTTGCAAAACTTATGCTGCCCGCTTGCCAAGGTCCACTGCTGCGCGGTACAGTTTCCGGGCCTTCTGGGAGGCAATCAGGTTCGCGAAAAGCTGTATCGGCACCCTTCACACATATTTTGAATAGACCTTTTCGGTCTTTCTCATGCCCTAGTTAGCGGACTCTTGGGATATTTGGATGAGGAAGCCTGAGATGAAGACCCCCCTTGATAAATTTCGCCGTGCGGCGAAGGCGTTGAAAACTGGATATGAATCCGGTTCACCTGATGCGTTGACACGTATTGCGACGGTAAGGCCACGCAGTGACGGGGCTGACTTGCGCCACGCTGATTACCTGCATGTGATTGCGCAGGAAAATAACTTTGCGACTTGGCCCCTGATGAAAGACGCGATCGAGTCCGTCGGCTTGGATCGCGCGCAGAAAATTCAAAAGCTCAAGATTGCGCTACACGCGGGACGTAAGGGAGTGGTTGCGCAGCTTATTCAACAAACGCCGGATTTAGCAAAAGATCATTTCGGCCTGCTATGTGGGCTTAACGATGTGAAATCTGTTTTGACGATGCTGAACGACAATCCGGCATTGGCGTCCCAAAAGGCCGGCCCGTTCCTACCGATGGTGCATCTGTGTAAGTCACGCATGTTTTCTGCCCAGCCAGAGGGTGGTGCGGATAGTGTTGCAATTGCCAAAACACTCGTCGCGAACGGCGCTGATGTTAACACAGGCAGTTTTGAAAATGGGGACCCGTTGTCGCCGCT
>DQCL01000211.1:9511-10465 GCA_003533975.1 Octadecabacter sp.
GAAAGCCTGTATCACGCGACAGAATTAGGCCATGCGGATGGGGTGCGGTTGTTGTTGAAACACGGCGCGGACCCAAAACAGACGAATGCACTGCCACGCGCGATGGATTTCGATTCCATTGAGATGGTGACGTTGTTGCTTGAACATGGGGCTGACCCCAATGAGGGCTCAGATGCGTGGACCGTGGGGACAGGATCGGAACGAGGTGTTCCGGTGCTGCATCAGGCGGCGAGGCGGATGAATTCGGGGCCGATCTTGGACGTGCTGCTTGACCACGGGGCGGACCCTTCGGCGACGTGGAACGGGCATAGTGCATATGCTTTCGCTAAAGTTTTCGGAAATACCGACCTTGCTGCGCGGATTGAGGCGCGCGGTGCTGAGAGCACGTTGACGAATACTGAGCAAATGTTGGCGACTGCTGCGCTTGGGCAAACGCCCGACGGTTACATCAACACGGCGACCCTACCTGACGAATATCGAGGTCTGCTGCGTGAAATCTTGCATCTGCCGGGGAAGCTGCCCCACCTTAAAGCGCTGGTTGCTATCGGGCTTGAGTGGGACCGTCCTGACTCAGAAGGCATTACACCGGTACAGGCCGCAGGTTGGAGCGGGCTCGCGGATGTGATGGCGTATTTCTTAGATCTTAGTCCGAACCTTGGTCATGTTAACAACTATGGTGGCACCTTGCTTTCCACCATTTTGCACGGTGGCGAAAACAACCCGCAGCGCGAAAAAGGTGATTACATTGCGTGTCTACAGTTGGCCTTGGATGAAGGGGTAGCGCTTCCTCGTAAGGCGCTGGATTCTTCGGGTTCACCGGAAATTCGCACATTCCTGACGCAGTGGGCCGACGAAAAGCCCGGACAGGTGGTTGAGTATGGGATCGTCTGAGTTCGCCATTTATCCTCTTGATGTGGGGGCAGGGCAGGTTGCCTTGTCCCCCATTCCGGGGCG
>DQCL01000211.1:10532-12437 GCA_003533975.1 Octadecabacter sp.
CATGACCACTCAGTCTGAATTAGACCGCATGGGTGCTACGGGTTTCGGGGATGATCTCGCGGCGGTGGGAACGCTTTGGCGCCATTTGCCGATCGTAGATTTTGGCGCGCCTGACAGCCATGTTGCGGCCAAATGGGGCGAGGTGTCCGCCCTAGGTGCTGGCGTCTTAGGCCAAGGCGGTAGGATACTGATTCACTGTTTTGGAGGATGCGGACGGTCTGGAATGGCAGCGTTACGGCTGATGGTCGAAGCGGGCGAAGCGCCTGACGTCGCGCTTGAACGTCTGCGGAAGGCACGCCCCTGCGCAGTTGAAACAGATGGTCAGCGAACGTGGGCGACTACGTTTTCCGCTTAGCTTTGCCGCGGGCCTGACCTTCGTTGTACATCTTTTGCAACCGCTTCAGGTGCCCACGATTTTCACCCACGGTGGCGGTGTTAAAGCGGTTTTCCTTTTCCAACTTGCGCCAACGTTCCAGACGGTCCGCATCTAGATCGCCCGCTTCAATCGCTGTGCGAATGGCGCAACCGGGTTCGGTGATATGGGCACAGTCGTTGAACTTACACATCGCGGACAGCTCGGTGATGTCGGAAAACACCTCTTCAACGCCGTCCTCGGCATCCACCAAACGCAGCTCGCGCATGCCGGGCGTATCAATCAGCCAACCACCTGCGAATGTGGGCCGCAAGTTACGATTTGTTGTTGTGTGGCGTCCTTTAGCATCGTCTGCGCGAATGTCCTGAGTTGTGTCGACAACATCCGTTAAGCGGTTTTGGATCGTGGTTTTGCCAACGCCTGACGATCCCACAAGGGCGAGTGTTTGCCCGTTAGAGCACCAAGGGTTCAATCGCTTAACATCTTCATCGTCCGTGGCTTTCACAGCAATCGCACTGAGCATCGGGGACAGTTGTTCGGCCTGTTTAACGTAGCTTTGCGGATCATCGCATTGGTCGGCCTTTGTTAGGATAACCAACGGCAAACATCCCGATGCGGCACACATCGCCAGATATCGCTCTAGCCGTGCGACGTTGAAGTCAGCGTTGCAACTACTAACGATACCAAGTGTGTCGACATTAGCTGCGATCAATTGTGGCTTTGAATCTTCACCAGCTGCACGGCGGGTAATCTCTGTTGTGCGCTTCAGCGGTTCTGATGCGGCAGCACCCGTCGCAATAACCCAATCACCAACAGCATAGAGGCCAGCGGCCGCGGTCGGTGATAGGGATTCGCCACCCTTCGCTGATAGCCCGTCGAGGCGGGATCGATGAACCGCAGAAATACGCACCGGACGCTCTGGCGGGTCGGCGGTTTCGTCATATTCCACCTGACGTGAGAAATGGGGTGACCAACCGAGGGTTTTTAGGATGTCTGTCATGGATTGATCCTAACGGAACATGCGACCCCACGAAAGCAGGGCTTTTGTTCTGTCGC
Source organism: Octadecabacter sp. (assembly GCA_003533975.1). Classification (GTDB taxonomy): domain Bacteria; phylum Pseudomonadota; class Alphaproteobacteria; order Rhodobacterales; family Rhodobacteraceae; genus Octadecabacter. Next base: position 11,962 of record DQCL01000211.1, read on the forward strand.
TTGGGTACGAATTTGCGAAGCAAACTGGTACGAGGTGAGAGGTTGGACATCGACCCAAGCGGGGCTCGTTGTGGCTGCTTCCTTCCGGATCTGACCAGGTTGGCGAGGCACTTGCCCGCGCCAACCCCTCAAAAGGTGATATAGGACCACACCACCCGTCGTGCAAGGCCCACAATGGATTGCACCGCGCATGGGGGCATGTCATCGGTTGCAACATGAAACATGCAGAAACAGTTACCTTTGGCGGATCAGGTTTGGACCGCGCGGCCCATCTACGCGCAAATGATGCGCAAATCGCGGCTGATCCGGCGGCACGAACGATCGTATTGTGGCGTGGCAAACTNNTTATTAACCTCAGAAGGCGGTCCTTTGGCTCGGGTGCCGTTGGATCATCCAGTCATGGAAGACGCAGGTAAGGTTCTTGTTTTCTTGGGGTTGAGTGATGATGGGCCGGTATTTGCTGTGAACCTTGCTGG
>DQCL01000211.1:12504-12666 GCA_003533975.1 Octadecabacter sp.
GCAACAACACCCAGAAACGGGTGACGCTTTTTTTGCGGAGTTACGGGCGATTATGACATCGCTTTCGCCACGCGACGCTGAGCTCGCCTCAACTGCGCGCGCTGTGTTGGGATGGCACGACAGCCATAAATTCTGTTCGTCCTGTGGCGCACTGAGCGATGC
>DQCL01000047.1:0-169 GCA_003533975.1 Octadecabacter sp.
GAAATGCAGCGCGTCATATGGGTTTCCACAAGCGGGCCGAGATCGAGGTCATCAGACGCTCGTTTAGCTTCGCGGTAACGAGAAAAGTCGACGCCATACGCCATCGCCTGATCTTGCAAATCACACTCACCGCCTTGGTCGCAAATCGGGCAATCCAGCGGGTGGTTGA
>DQCL01000047.1:285-1515 GCA_003533975.1 Octadecabacter sp.
CCGACCACTTCGACCAGACACATGCGGCAGTTGCCGGCGATGGAAAGGCGTTCGTGATAACAGAACCGGGGGATTTCGATGCCGGCTTCTTCGCAAGCCTGAATGAGCGTCATAGCGCCCGACACTTCTACTTCATTGTCGTCGATGATGATCTTGCGCAGATCGGACATGGGCGTGTTCCCTGTTCCCGTATGGCTTATGCACCAAGCAGGCCCAAAACAGGGCCGCCAAATTCCCTTGCGTTCTATCGCGCACGCGCATGATTTGCCAGCCCGAAACCTACGAAAAGCCCTCAGAAATTTTTGGTGGAAACAACAAAGGCGGAGTCCGAAAACCCCGCCCAAGTCTACGTGATCAAAACGATTTTTTAACGAAGCAAACGCCCGACCTGTGTACCTTGTGCGATCTGCCCACGTGCAACAGTACAATAGGTTGCCGGATCGTCCGTGCGAACACCCAATGAATTGAGACGCTGGCGTGCAATCGTCTCAAGACGTGCCTTTTCGGTCCGGCTGTCGATGTATGCGTCAATCTCGGCGTTTGAATACCCAAGGTCTTGCAAATGAGACTTCAATCCTTGCAAAAAACTCAACCCGCGCAGCAAGCGAACACTGACGCCATCACAGTTGTCATCAAGTTCAATCGCCATCCCTGCAGCAATCAACCCTTCGGTAACGCGCTCGACGTTGGCAGGGTTCGCAGATGCCGTTGTCACTGTCAGGGTCAGGCCTACAACGGCAGCTGTCATCGTTGTCTTCAGCTTCATCACTTTACTCGTCTCCAATTCAGACTGAGGGGCTCTCAGTTGTTGGTGTAGATGTCGGTTAGATGGCTTTGCTATTCAATAGCAAGGGAGTGTTATCTGCTTTTATGGCGGAAATGCACCGTTTTACGGGTACTTACGTAGACCGCTTACGAATCTCGTCCCAATCAAATGCACGCTCGCTTGGCCCGTTTTCATGCAAATCATCAAGGACCGCCAAAGCCTCTTCACGGCTCGGCTAATACCCCCCGACAACCCCAACGCAGCGGTTACCAAAGCGAAGACGATCCGGAAAACGATTCAGACCAGAAAGACTCCGGCAAAATAGCCTACGCGGCCAGTAAGGAAATTACGTTTCGCGATGTCCACGCTTTTCCGTCGGGCCGCCCGGCGAACGCGGAGGTGACTACATCATGAAAGATGTCTCTGAATGGCATCAGAGGCGTCTTTCACGGTTCAGCGCAATG
>DQCL01000047.1:1598-4405 GCA_003533975.1 Octadecabacter sp.
ACAGGACCACGCTTGTGCGCAATACGATCTTCGATCTCGTCGCGGAAATTTTTGATCAGGCCTTGGATCGGCCAAGCCGCCGCATCACCGAGCGCACAAATTGTGTGGCCTTCGACCTGCTTGGTCACGCTGAGCAGCATGTCGATTTCTTCGACTTCGGCCTCGCCCTTAACCAGACGATCCATCACGCGCATCATCCAGCCCGTGCCTTCGCGACATGGCGTGCACTGACCACAAGATTCGTGCTTGTAGAATTTTGACAACCGCCAGATCGCTTTGATCACATCCGTAGATTGATCCATCACGATGACAGCAGCTGTCCCAAGCGATGAACCTTTTTCTTTGAGCGCATCAAAGTCCATAATCGCGTCGCGCATGTTTTCGCCACGCACCATTGGCACGGAAGACCCACCTGGGATTACAGCCTTAAGGTTGCCCCACCCGCCACGAATACCGCCGCAGTGCTTTTCGATCAGCTCTTCGAAGCTGATAGACATGGATTCTTCAACCACACATGGGTTGTTCACATGGCCGGAAATCGCGAACAGCTTGGTGCCCGCGTTGTTCGGGCGACCAAACGAGGAGAACCACTCAGGCCCGCGCCGTAGAATAGTCGGAACAACAGCAATAGATTCGACGTTGTTCACAGTTGTCGGGCAACCGTACAGACCCGCGCCCGCAGGGAACGGTGGCTTCATGCGCGGCATTCCCTTTTTCCCTTCGAGGGATTCGAGCAGTGCAGTTTCTTCACCGCAGATATACGCCCCTGCCCCGTGGTGCAGATACAGGTCAAAATCCCAACCTGACTTCGCAGCGTTCTTACCCAGAAGGCCAGCCTCATAGGCTTCATCAATCGCCGCCTGAAGCGCTTCTTTCTCGCGGATGTATTCGCCACGAATGTAGATGTAACAGGCATTGGCGTTCATCGCGAAAGACGCGATCAAGCAGCCTTCAATCAACGTATGTGGATCATGGCGCATGATTTCACGGTCTTTACATGTGCCTGGCTCAGACTCATCAGCGTTCACCACAAGGTAGCTAGGGCGACCGTCAGATTCTTTCGGCATGAACGACCACTTCAAACCTGTCGGGAAACCAGCCCCCCCACGACCACGCAAACCAGAGGCCTTCATGTTGTCGATGATCCAATCACGGCCATTTTTGATAATGCCAGCCGTGCCATCCCAATGGCCCCGCTTTTGCGCGCCTTTCAGCGTACGATCGTGCATTCCGTAAAGGTTCGTGAAAATGCGGTCTTTATCTGCGAGCATCGGATGGTTTCCTCAGTCTTCTTCACACGGGCTTCTTCACTCTTGGGGCGAAGGTATCATTTATCACGGGTCTTTTGCCATAGCTTCCACGTCACCACCAGTGACCAAATGAACCCAGCGAGCGAGATAAGGTAAAACAACATCTCAACCCGTGGTGTCGCCCCCAATATCCGCGTCAGTTGTGGCGCAAAAATGCTAAGCAAACCTGCACAAGCGATCACAATTGCAACTTGGCGCCCCATGCGGGCGGTGTCTTGGTCTGGGTGGTTACTCATGGGCTATATGTGCCTTGCGAGCGCCCAAAAGAAAAGGCCCGCGCACATCTCTGTGGCGGGCCTTTTGCGATTATTTCGGGCGTCCTAGTAAACGCCGCCCTTCTTAACCTTTTTGGAGAACTCGGTGGTTCCGCCTTTGGCCAGAGTTTTGGCCTGCTTGATCCATTCGTCGCGTTCAATGCGGCCTTTGAATTTCAGGCGGCTATCGACCCATTCAACTTCTTTCTTGCGCCATCCGGCGACCTGATCGAAGTGATAGAAACCAAGGTCGTTCAATGTCTTTTCCAGACCCGGACCAACACCCTTAAGCTGCTTAAGGTCATCCGCGCCACCCGCGCGTGCCTTGGTCAGCGTTGCTGGCTTGCCATCGGCAGCAACCGGAGCCGCCTTAGGTTTTGCAGCTTTCGCAGTCGTGGACTTTGCTGTGGATGCCTTTGCTGCTGGTTTTGCTTTAGCGGCTGGCTTGGCTGCCGCTTTTGCTGGTGCGGATTTCGCAGCGGCCTTCGTGGCCGTTTTCGCCGTACCTGTCGCAGACTTCGCAGCGCCAGTTGCTTTCTTAGCAGTTGTCTTCGCGGCACCTGTTGCAGTTTTCGCTGCTGTCTTGGCCGTACCTGTTGCGGATTTGGCGGCAGTTTTAGCAGTGCCTTTAGCCGATTTCGCAGCGGTCTTCGCGGTTCCTGTTGCGGACTTGGCTGCACCCGCTGTGGATTTCGCCGTAGATGCCGCGCTCTTCGCCGCGCCGGTAGTTGCACCCGCTGCTGCGCCAACAAGACCTGCCGCCGTTGCGGTTGCAGCCGGGGCTGCTGAAGTTTTGCTACCGGATGCTGAAGCGTCCGCGCTCAACGATGCGCTGTCGTCTGTTTTTCCCCAACCGAGCCAAAGAACAATCCAAGTGATGATGGCGACGATCAAGCCAATGATAAAGGACGTGAAGCCTGCGTAATGTAAAACCTTGAGTGCCACGATCAAAGCAACGATGCCGAACAACGCGGCAATTGCGAGGATACCCATCTTGTTAGAGGACGTATTCATTTGTTAACCCTTTTTGTTCCAAACGCAGCTTTTGCCAACCTTGCGTCATAATTGCGCAGACCTTAGCTGCGCGTTTCTCACTTGATAAGGGGGAGAAACACGAAAAACCGCCCAAATGTGGTATTTGGGCGGCTCATTTCGACTAATTCGAGTGTTTTCGCGATGATTTTTACTTTTCTACGGCCATTTTAGCCGCCTGCGCGATCCAACCATCCCGTTCGATGCGGCC
>DQCL01000047.1:4512-6086 GCA_003533975.1 Octadecabacter sp.
GACTTGCGCGGCGCTGCCATAGTGCGTGGTTTTGATTCAGCGGCTGAACCAGATGCGGCTTTTGCTGGGGCCGTCGCTTTAGCCGCCGGCTTTGCTGGAGCCTTCGCCGTTGCAGCTTTCTTCGCTGCTGGCTTTGTCGCTGTCTTTCCTGCTGATTTCTTCGCAGCCGGCTTCTTGGCCGACTTGCCAGAGCCCTGCCACGGCGCAAGCAGCGGAACTTCGGTTCCATCTATACGCTTTACCGTGTCGCCGATATCATGCGCCAACTGAACCGACGCATTATACTGGTGCTTACCGCTATCCATTTCGGTCAGCGTGGTCAGCCCTTTCAGGGGCTCAGCCGCATAGCGACCATTTTGCGGGCCGGGCAGCGGAACTTCACCACGGCCAAGTGCCTCAATCAGTTCACCCATTTTGGCCGCAGTCAGGTCTTCGTAGTAATCTTTTCCGATCTGAGCCATTGGCGCGTTGGAACAGGACCCGAGGCACTCGACCTCTTCCCACGAAAATTTGCCATCCGCAGATACTTCATGCGGCGCGGCGGCGATCTTTTCCTTACACACTGCGACCAGATCTTCAGCGCCGCAAATCATGCAGGACGTGGTTCCGCACACCTGAATGTGGGCAACGGATCCAACAGGCTGCAGCTGGAACATGAAATAGAAAGACGCGACTTCAAGGGCGCGCATATAGGCAAGGCCCAGCATTTCAGCGACAGTTTCAATCGCCTTGCGGGTCAACCAACCTTCTTGTTCCTGTGCACGCCACAGCAACGGAATAATCGCAGATGCCTGACGACCTTCTGGATACTTCGTGATCTGAGCTTCAGCCCACGCGAGGTTATCTGGTGTGAAAGCAAAGCTTGCAGGTTGGTCTAGGTGGAGGCGTCTAAGCATTGGCACAAGTTCCTGAAGTCAGTCTAAAGCCGATGGCGCTCACGTCTGTTTCGCCATTCAGCCGAAGGTATTGTGTGATAGATCGAAGTTTGTCGGCGCTGAACCCAGTTTGGGTTCCAACGGAATCAGCCAGTTCATCCGAAGTGATGCTACAGCCAACGTCCGCGACGGCTGTTCTGAAAAACGCAACGTCCGCAGCCGAGACACCGTCTGGCAAAGTCTGCCCGCCAACGCCTTCACAGCCAACGAGCACGATGCCCGCGAGGAGGAGTGCTGCAAATCTCACTCACAAGCCTCATCAATAAGTTTCATTGTTCCGTCTGCTTCCAAAGCCACCGATCCCGCCGCGTACATCGTCGCAATCACGGACATGGTTTCTTCCTCGGTCAAGCCAGAGGCTTGCAAAACGGCATCACCATTTTCAACGGTCACAAGGCAGTCGGCATCTAGAATTGCGGCGGTCATCGCTGCAACAGATGCTTCATCAGCATCCTGCGCAAAAACGGGTGAGGCGAGAAAAACAATGACAAAGGCGACATGTTTCATCACATCCCTGCCCCGAATGCGAGGCCGGTGAATGAAGCGAACACGTCCATTGGGACCGCTTGGGTCCCCAAGCCTGAAATGATGGATGGTGACATCGCGATCAACGGTCAATCTCCCCGAACACGACATCCA
>DQCL01000045.1 GCA_003533975.1 Octadecabacter sp.
TTAGTTTTCCATTTAGCATAGGTCCGCTTTGTTAGATACTGACTGCCTCAAACACACTTGCAGCGAAGGACAGCTTCCCGTCCGTCGGTACAAATCAATATCCGATTTTCAAGCTCGCGCTCTGGCGGTGCTTCTGGGCGGTGTGGTTGTAGCCCTCGGTTGTTGTGATTGAGCTGTGGCCGACTGTCCGCTGGATGTCTTCACCGGCGCACCCAGCCTCAAATGCCGCCGTGATCATCGTCGCACGCGCCATGTGTGGAAACGCGGTCGAATCTATTCCTGCCATCCGCGCGTAACGCTCAAACAACTTGTAGAGCTGTGCCCGCGATAGGGGAGTGCCGGGTTTCACGGGTTGGAATATGTAGGCCTCTGGGTCAAGCCCATGGCTTGACGCGTCCAAGTATTCTCGGATCGCTTTGGCACATTCCAGATTGATCGCGACCGTGTTGGTTTTCTTGCCCTTGATGGTCAACGCCAGGATAGGGAACTCTGCATCGTAGCCAAAATCCCTGACCTTCAACAACGCGGGTTCCGAGCAGCGAGCGCCAACATAGAAGTAGACATGCAACAGCGCCCGATCACGCAAGCCTTGCAACGTGCCGGTGTTTGGTGCGTCCAGCATCGACCGCACCTGCCGCTTCGACAGAGTGGGGGATTTTCCGGAGCCAATGCCAGCATTGCCTGTTTTCGGGCGTTTAACGCCGGCAACCGGGTTAGATGGTGTCAGTTGTTGATCGGTCAGGTGCTTGTAGAGCGAGGACAAGGCCGAGAGCCGGTTCGCGATGGTCGCCTGAGACAGACCAGCCTTGTCCAGTGACGCCCGCCAGGCCAGAACGTGGGCTTGTTTGACAGCATAGAGGTCGTCTGGTGTGGTGATGCCGAGGGTCGCAATGAACGACGCGACGGATCGCTGATACGCATCGCGTGTATTTTCTGAAGAGAAATTCGCCAGCCAGACGTTTTCGGATCGGACATTTGCGAGCACCTCGAAAGCATCGCTCTGCTCAAGTTCGCCCTTCTTGATGTCGATCAGGGATTTCACGTCACCTGGCTCCGGTTGTTGCATCCCTCTATTGTACCATTGAAAATGGATACATAAAAAAGGTTATGTGTATAATAAGTTGCGCAGAACTGGGAAGAATTTCGGCCTCTAGAATTTTGGAATGCTGGTCTTACAATTGATAGCGAGAAAGGGAGAGCAAAATTTGGCACCTAGGGTTATCATCATTCTTTTGCTAACCAGCAGTTTTTTTGCGGTCATGAGCGGCCTTGTGGCAGCTTCTTTGTCCAAGAACCTCCCGACAGATCAAGGATTCATCTACGCCGAAGATGGTAGCGGTTACCGTGAAGTTACAATGCGCCGCAAGAAAGTGATGCATTACGAGTCAGAATATATTTCTATTTGGGAGAAACTTACCCATTGTCCTGCTTGGTATTCGTCACGCGAAATCCATGTTTTGTTTAAGGTCTGGGGTTGGGATTCCGCCGCAGGCTATAATAGGGTCGTCGGGAAAGATAATAGACCTTGGCGAAGGGCCTCAAAAGGTCTGCAGTATTATCCAAAAGCCTTCAACACCTACCGGTTCAAAATTTACCGCTTGACCGCTGATCCCGTGCGGATTCACTTTATTGACCAACACTCTGCTTCACGTGGATGTGGATATCTCGGGCGAATACCATTGGTATCGCGGCGAAACACAGCGATAGATGTGATTACCGATCTTTTGCACTTGCCTCGTATAGAGCCCAAGATCGACCTCTCCCCCACCACGACGCCGCCGCGCCCTCCCCAATACCCATAAGAAAAAGCTAACCCATTTTGGGTTAGCCATCTATTTGGCGAGTTCTCAGGCCCTGCCGGTTAGCCTTTGCCACAGCCCTGGACGCCGGTATTGTGGGTGCGTACCGGGATACAATTGCTCCATCACCGCATGGTGGCTTCGTATCAGGGCTTCTGTTTCCCGATCATCGACAGCTTTCTGTTTCGCTCTTTGTTCGGGTGTCCCCGTTGGCGCAAACCAGTCGAATTTTGTTGCTTCTGCCCTCATAGAATGTCTCCGTTTTTCTACCATCTCAGAACCATTTCCGAAAATGGATGAAAAAACCGAGAAAGCTGTTATAAGTGAACCATATTGCATCAAAAAGTCAACCAAAACAGGCTGTTGCGATTTGGACGGTGAGAAGATATTCAATTTTTGGGCAACGGCTCTGGTGCTTTTCGCATTAATTATGGCGTCGGTTGACGCCTTCTATGTCATGCCAAATTACCTGCCTAAATCGTACTTAGTCGGAGACGCAGTATACTCAGCGAGAACCCCTGCCTTTTTTCAATACCTGTATAGCCTTTTGAAGATCATCCTGGGCATCCCACTAATCCTTCTGCATTTGGGAAGTTCCAATCTTGCCTTTGGTGCTGGGTTTTGGGGAACTGCAGCTTCAAGTGCTTTGGTCTCTTACACATTGCTCATCCCTTACATTGCAGCGCTAATGTTTGTCATACCGGGTAAAACTGGTGTGCCTCCGGCATATCGAGTTTTCCAAACACTGATTACCAACACCGGCGCTCGGAAGATTAAAAGGGCCGCGAACAGCGCGGGTCATGCCGCCAATCTCTCGGCACTCATGCGCGCCAACAAACACCGCCGGTCGGATAGATTCCAAGCTCTGCTCGAGGCAGAGGAATTGGAGGATGTTGCCAGATTTATTGCGCAGGATGTAAACCGGCTCGGTGAAATCAATAACGCATATGAGGCGCTTCTTGTCGCGCGCACAAACGCAAAAATTGCAGCGACTTCCAAGCAAGCTGACACCCTCCTTGATGAGGTTAAGGAAGCCAAGCATGCATTGCATGAGGCACACGCGACCCAAGCCCCCTCTTGGATAAAACGGCAATCGGACGCTGCGAAAAGGTTTGCAGGTCGGGACAGATCGAAACAAAGTACGTCATCAACTGCAGCCGAAGCTGAACGGGTCAAAGCGCAGGCCGCTGCTCTAAACGCAGTACGAGAGGCATATAGGCTGCAAGTGCAAAAAGAGGAATGGGAGAAGAGGCAGCGATGAGCGACTTCAAAGACAACGACTATAGCGCCCCTGCAAGCCGCCGCGATACAGGCCGTCTGCCAACAAAGGTTTCGCAACACGGCGGGACGCGTTTGGAAAACTGGTTCCTGTCAAAGCGCATAGAAGCCCAAGAACGGTCAGTAAATGCAGCACGGGATTTGGCTGTCGCCCAGGTGGAATTGCACAAAGCCAAAGCGCTGCTTAATCCGACCACTCTTGATCAGATCGCACATACCGAACGTGATCGGGTAGATGCCATTCATCGCGAACAATCGCTGCGTCTTGCGCAGGCTACTCTTGACCAAACGCTCTTTGAATTCCGCGCTGCGGAGCAAACCGCTGAAGCGGAAATGAGAAAACTGCAGACAGAATTCGACCTGAAGGAACTGAAAGCAAAGCTCGCCGAGACCAAGGAAGACAAACCAAGTGATGACAGCGCCAAAGTTGAGGCTGAGGAAGCTCTAAAGAAAGCCCAGGAACACCTGTCGGCGCTCAACGACAAGTACCTGAATCTCATTGACACAGAAGGATTTGATGAAGTTCAGGAACGCAGTTTGAACCAGCAAATCAATGCGGCGAAAGAAGCGGTCGAATCTGCTGAGGCTGAGGTGCAGGCACATCGGTATTCTGACTGATGGGCACACTCGCGATTGGCCGATGCCGTGGTCAGGCGGTGATGCTGCCGAAAGGCAACCGCGACACCCACATGCAGGTTATCGGCTCCTCGGGCTCTGGCAAAAGCTACTTTCTTGAGCATTTGATCCGACGGGACATTGTCTCCGGTCGTGGCGTTTGCGTAATCGACCCGCATGGTGAACTGTACGACAACCTTGTCAATTGGATGATCCGCTCGGACATTCGTACGCACCAGTTACATCTGATAAATCTCAGTGACAGCGATCACGCTGTTGGTTTCAATCCGTTATGTGTCCAGGATCGAAGCCCGATGCGTCGGGTC
>DQCL01000304.1:0-3745 GCA_003533975.1 Octadecabacter sp.
GCCCAGCACTGGCAGGACCTTGGCCTTCAACAAGTCAAAATGCACCAAACCAAGCCCAATGGTTTTGAGGTAAGGCGCAAAGATCGCGAAAAACGTGACGATCAGGGCAAGGAACGCATCGCTTTCCCATAGGCTTTGCAAACCAGAGATGACCGAAATTTCGTCCATGCCAAAAATCGGCAGCAACGCCGCACGCAAAAGCGGGGCGAACCATGCGATTGGAAACAGGATCAGCAGGGCAAGGTTGGCTATACGTAAAACGTTGAGCATGAAGCATCCTTTGTCGTTACCCACTTTTGACGGTCTCGGCCTGCGCTCGCAAGGCTTACTCGTCCGCGCAGGGGATACGATCGGCCACTGTTTCAGAAATTGCTCCTAGGGAGGCATGTTTTCACCGTGGCCGCACATGGCAAATGACCAGCCAGCAATACCCGTAAGTATGCGACAAGTAGGTTCATCGAATTTTCGCGAATTATTCAGCAGCGGGCTTTTGCGGCAGCGGAACGATCTCGGCGCTTTCCTTGCCCAACGTGTAACCCAGCGATGGCAGTGTTGCCTCAAGCTGTTCTTCGAGTTGGGACAATTGGGATGCCACGACGCTTTCTTCAAGCTCAACCTGTTGGGACCATTTGCGAATGTCACGCAGGTTGTGATGGGCTTCGACGATCAGCTGTTGCTGGCGCTCAGCTTCTTCCTGACGTTGACGCAGGAATGTTTTGGCGCGGCCAACCTTTTCATTATTGTAAATATCAGACAGCTCACGCGACTGGTGGGACATTTGCGCCGCGACTTCCAGAACGGATGGCTCAAGGCTGTCCAGATCAGGGTGGTCGCGCAAATAGGCGAGACGTTCACGCACGGCATCAAATTCAGAAGACATTGTGAAAATGCCCGCGCGGTCTGCGGTGTGACACAAGTGGTAGGCGCGTGCGACGTCTTCCATGCTGAGTTTGAAATTCCGGTGCGAGCGTTCGAGCGACATGATGCGCCCGGCGCTAGGCATAAAGAAGAACAGGGATGCGAGGATAATGGTGACGACGATCTGCGTGTACATGCCAGCAAGCGGCACAAAAATATCGCCGAAGGTTGCCGTGAACGTGAGCCACGGTGCAAATCCGAGAGCACAGGCAAGCGTATACACGAGGGCAGAAAACCCGATCACAAGGATCAGAACCATTGAAATAGAATGCAGTAAACGGTGGCCACGTGCCACCAAAGACAAATTTGACACGTTCACCCCCAGGCTGTGATGTCATTACAAAAAGTTAACGCTACATTAGGCGGAATGCTGCCTACGACCCAAGGGGAAAAACCGAAAACTTGCGGCAAAGTCAGGAAAACCGGAACAATAACAGGTGACTGCGGGCATTGTGTTAGGAAACCGGGTCAAAATTTCGGGTACATTCTATCAGTCGGCTTCACGATGATGTGGTGCAACTCAAACGGTAGCATAGATACTGCGTTAGACACGTAACTTAGTAGAACGCGCAGGTCGTACTACCATTCAGCGATTCGTTAACCCAACGCATCAGGCCGACAAGTTTCATTCCGCCTCAACCAGCTTGGGCCATGCCATAAACATAAAGCCCGATTGCCAGCGTTTGTCGCGCGGCCAGCCTAGATACATCAAAGCGCACAAGGCAAAAACGACGGCAAAGGTCCGCTAGTCAAAATCGACTAGCGCACGGCCTCAATTGGGCCTTCGGCGCGACCATGAATGAACTGGTCCACATACGGATCTGTTGAGGCATCCATATCAGCAACCGGGCCCGTCCAACGGATTTTACCAGCATGCAACATCGCGATTTTGTCGGCGATGGCACGCACGGAGGTCATGTCATGGGTAATTGTAATGGCCGTCGCGCCCATTTCTGTGACAATCTCACGGATTAGGTCATTGATAACACCCGCCATGATCGGGTCGAGGCCTGTTGTCGGTTCATCGAAAAAGATGATCTCGGGTTCTGCGGCAATGGCGCGGGCAAGGCCAACGCGCTTTTGCATGCCGCCTGAAAGCTCGGCAGGAAGACGATCGGCAACATCGGCCGTCAGCCCAACGCGACGTAGCTTTTCAACCGCGATTTCGCGCGCTTCACTTTTGGGTTTCTTCAATGATCCGCGCAATAGTCGGAAAGCCACATTCTGCCAAACGGGGAGGCTGTCAAACAAGGCTGCCCCCTGAAACAGCATTCCAAAACGGGCGAGAAACGCATCGCGGTCGCCTTGATTTACATCGCGACCATCCAACGTGATGGTGCCGGATTCTGGTGTAACTAGGCCGAGTATTGATTTGATTAGAATGGATTTGCCGGTGCCGGAGCCGCCGATCACAACCATGCTTTCGCCCTTGGGAACAGACAGATTGACGCCGCGCAGGACGTGGTTCGTACCGAATGATTTGTGGACGTCAGTAAGCTCTATCATGCCGAGAAAAACGCCTCCGTCAGTAGGAAGTTCGCAGTGAGGATCAGGATAGCAGCTGCAACCACGCTTGATTTTGTCGCCCGCCCAACGCCCATCGCGCCGCGGTCGGAATTCATACCATAATAGCACCCCATCAGGGCCGCGATGAAACCAAAGACTGCGCCTTTGACGAGGGATGAAATGATGTCGAGTGGCTCAAGAAAGTCTGCGGTGTTTTGCAGGTAGGCCGCAGCGTTAAAGCCAAGGCGCTCTGTGCCAACAATAAAGCCGCCATAAATACCAATAATGTCGCCAACCCCAACGAGGAGCGGCATCACTAAAGTTGCCGCCAGAACGCGGGGCAGGGTGAGGTATTTCATCGGGTGGGTCGAAAGCGTGACAAGGGCGTCGATCTGTTCTGTCACTTTCATCGTCGCGATTTCAGCGGCAATAGAAGACGTAACACGTGCTGCGATCATCAAGCCAACCAATACAGGCCCCAGTTCGCGCACCATGCCGATGGCAACAATTTGAGGCACGACGGCCTCGGCCGAAAAACGTGCGCCGCCAGAATAGATTTGCAACGCCAGAGCACCACCTGTGAAGAAGGCCGTCAGGCCCACAACGGGGAGAGAGAAATACCCGATTTGCAAAAGCGCATTGCCAAATTCGCGCCCATAGAATGGCGGGCGCACCAGATGGCTGATCGTTTGCCCCGTGAACAAAGCCAAACGGCCAATCGCGGCCAAAAACCCCAAAACAGCGGCGCCAACTGAAGCCAGAAGCGTGCTCATCCGCCCGCGTACCGTCGCTGATAGCGCGCGCCAAGCGATGTAAGGACTTCATAGCCGATGGTCCCCGCGCGTTCAGCCAAGGTGTCCACTGTTTGATCTTGGTTCAACACGGACAAAACACCCGGGAGTTCCGGCAAGTCTGTTACGTCCGCTGTAATCAGATCCATCGAAACACGCCCGACCAATGGCACAGTTTGGTCGCCATGCAGCAGGCTTGCGCCACCCGACAATGCACGGATCAGACCATCCGCATAACCACCTGAAACGGTTGCAATTTTCGAAGGCCGCGCTGCTGTCCATGCGTTGGCATAACCAACTGTTTCGCCGACTTCTACGTCCCGCACTTGGATGACAGGCAGGTCCAGGTAGGCCACTGGCAGGGCGTCCGCGAAGGGTGCCCCCCCGTACAGCCCGACCCCGGGGCGCGTCATGTCGAAATGGTAGTCAGGGCCAAGCAAAATGCCACCCGTCGCCGCCAAAGAACGCGGGACTTCAATCCCATCGGTCATGAGGTGGAATTGCTCAAGCTGTTGGCGGTTCATCGGGTG
>DQCL01000304.1:3788-4052 GCA_003533975.1 Octadecabacter sp.
GATAGGGCGATTTCGGCAATCGAGGCCCATTCGCCAATCTCAAGCCCGAGGCGGTTCATGCCAGTATCAAGTTGCACCCCCAACGGGTGGTCAGGCAGGGCCTCAAGGTGACGTGTGAGTTGGCCGACAGTATTGACCAGCGGGGTCAACATCATGTCGCCTATCATATCGGTGTCGCCGCGCATGTGCCCTGAGAAAACGAAGATTTCCACATTGGGGCCAAGGGCTTGGCGCAGTTCAGCGCCTTCTTCGGCCACGGCCACG
>DQCL01000250.1 GCA_003533975.1 Octadecabacter sp.
CCACGGCATGCCCTATCCGCAGAATGTAGAAACCGCACGGCTGGTCGAAGCGGACGTGCGCGCCGGTGGCGCGGTTCCCGCAACCATCGCTGTGCTGAACGGCACGTTGCACATCGGCCTTACGGACGCAGAACTCGACAGCTTGGGCCAAGCGCAAAACGTCGCCAAGCTCAGCCGCGCGGATATTGCCGCCTGTATCGCGACGGGTGGCACGGGTGCGACAACCGTGGCCGCCACCATGATTGCAGCACATCTTGCGGGCATCAAAGTGTTTGCAACGGGCGGCATCGGCGGCGTTCATAAAGGTGCCGAAACCACATTCGACATTTCCGCCGACCTCAATGAGCTCGCCCAAACACCAGTGACCGTCGTTGCCGCTGGCGCGAAAGCCATTCTCGACCTTGAGAAAACCTACGAAGTCCTCGAAACCCTCGGCGTGCCTGTCATTGCTTACGGCCAAGACACCCTGCCCGCGTTCTGGTCCGCGACATCTGCCCTGCCCGCGCCTTTGCGGATGGACAGCGCCGCAGACATCGCCGCAGCCCACGAAATGCGGGTCGCGATGGCCCTGCCCGGTGGCCAGCTTGTCACCAACCCGATCCCAAGCGAGGCACAGATCCCAGCAGAAACCCTCGCCCCGATCATTGCGCAAGCCTTGGCCGAAGCAGACGATCAAGGCATTAGCGCCAAAGCGGTTACACCGTTCCTGCTTGGGCGTATCTTTGAACTCACGGATGGGGCGTCCCTGATTGCAAATATTGCACTGGTTCGAAACAATGCGCGCCTTGCCGCCCAAATCGCAGGCAGTTTAGCCCCTTAACAGGCATTCACCCCCTCCAGTCATTGTGGAAGCGCCGACCATCCCCTACATTACAACGGTCCGCACATTTGCGGGGCATGAATCCAAGGCTGCGTTTAAGTGAAAACGATTAAAGACCCGACAGCACCACGTCGCTCGCTTATTGGCGGCATGCGCACCAACTTTCTTGCCGGCCTTGTGGTCATCGCGCCCATTGGCCTGACGCTCTGGCTGATCTGGACCGTTGTGGGTTGGGTCGACAGTTTCGTTTGGCCCTTCGTTCCAAATGCCTATCATCCCGAAGAATTGCTGAACTGGGTGCTGGGCCGACGTGTCGCCGATGAAAACTGGATCACCGTCAACGTGCGCGGCATCGGTGTTGTTGTTTTCTTGCTCTTCACGATGCTGGTGGGCTGGATGGGCAAAGGCCTGCTCGGTCGCAGTTTTTTGCGCTGGGGCGAAGGCCTTGTCGCCCGCATGCCAGTCGTGCGCTCCATTTATAATGGTGTAAAACAGATCGCCGAAACGGTATTTGCACAAACCGAAACCAGCTTTGATAAGGCCTGCCTTATTGAATACCCGCGCAAAGGGATTTGGGCGATCGGCTTTGTGTCGACCTCAACCAAGGGCGAGCTTTTGGAAAAGGCGGACACAGGGCCGATGACCTCGGTGTTCCTGCCAACAACCCCAAACCCGACATCGGGCTTTTTGCTATTCTTCCCGACCCGCGACATCATCGAACTGGATATGAGCGTGGAAGACGCGGCCAAATTGGTGATTTCAGCGGGCCTCGTCTATCCGGGTGAAAAAGAAACTGAAATGCCCGCGTCCTACTCAGATCTCGCAGAGAAAATCGCGCATACGCACAAGTCTGACACGGACGCAGCCGAGAAAAGCTGACGTTACAGCGCAATCAACAGCCCCGACCCAAAGCAATCCAGACCGGTTTTTAAAGGGCGGTCCATCCTCCGTCCACGCTGATGGTGGTGCCGGTGATCTGGGCCGCCGCATCAGATGCAAGGAACACGGCGGTTCCACCAAGCTGCTCAACCGTTGCAAACTCTTTCGAAGGTTGGCGCGTAAGCATGACGTTCTTGATCACGTCTTCGCGGCTCATGTCGTATTCTTTCATCGTGTCGGGGATTTGCGCTTCGACCAATGGGGTCAGAACATAGCCCGGACAGATCGCATTACAGGTGATCGGGTCTTGCGCTGTTTCCAACGCAACGGTTTTAGACATCCCGACGATCCCATGTTTGGCCGCAACATAAGCAGACTTGTAAGGTGACGCAGTCAGACCGTGCGCAGAGGCAATGTTGATCACACGCCCCCAACCAGCAGCCCGCATCATCGGCAAGGCCACCGCAGTGGTATGGAAAGCAGAGCTAAGGTTGATAGCAATAATCGCGTCCCACTTCGCTGTCGGAAACTCATCAATCGGGGCGACGTGCTGGATACCTGCGTTGTTGATCAAGATATCACAGGCCCCAGCGTCCGTGATCAGCCTGCGACAATCATCCGCCTTAGACATGTCAGCCGCGATATAGGTCGCCTTCACACCGAATTCTTTAGCAATTTCCGCCGCTAGCGCGTGATCTTCCGCGCGGTCCGTGAACGAATTCAAAACCACATCCGCGCCAGCCTTAGCCATCTCACGCGCCACACCAAGGCCGATACCAGAGTTTGATCCCGTAACAACGGCGGTTTTTCCTGAAAGGGGTCCAGTGGCTGACATGGTTTTGCTCCTGCAATGTGTTTGGCACCTTATATGCTGCATCTGCACAATGCGCGAGTGCCATCAAAGCAGCTTATTATTTACCAAAACTGCCCCGCCCTTGCCCCTATTTGTTCACAAACAACGTGTAAAACACTCCCAAACCTAGAAACTGTTTCGGATTTAGATCTAAAATGACCCCGACGATCTCAAATACAGGTAAGACGCGCTTTTTGTTCGGCACCTTTGCGGATGCCGATACCGCACCTGTGTTTCAAGGCGCCGTCGTTTATGGGGCAGACCTTAGCTATGATCCTGAAACCAACCGGCCCATCGGCGGCACGGTTGAACGCATCGCCGTCCAAACCCGCTCAGCAGTTGACGTTCTCACGACCCACGCCACCTACCCTGACATCAATGCTTCTGTCGCGGACCTGAACGCCGCCTTTGCGGATGCTCTAACACCTTGGTTTGACGCGACAGACGTTCTGCCGTCCGCTGACGTGGACATTTCTGCGCCGCTTGACCTGAATGTCGAACTCGACCCTGCGCAAATGAAAGAACTGACGTCTGGTCAGAAAGAACTCCACCTAAGGACCGGTGAAGTTCTTAGCGCACATGAACTCTGCGGGATTTTCGCTGATGACGCTGTTAAATCCCAACAAAGACATCGCGCGCGCGCCAAAAAGCGAAAAGCGCGCACTGCAAACGTGCACACATTGAACGCCACATTTGAGAATGCCGCGACGTCCAACTTCAACGATCTCGACATTGAAGCGTTGGAAAACGAACTCCGGGTCGGCGCCGTTTAACCTATTCCCAAAACATCCTCAGTCGCCAGTGTTGTTAAGAAGTCTTAACAGCCGATTCTGGTGATTCTTGTGGTGTATTCATGCGACGTGAAATCCTGAATGCAAACCGCCGCTCGCCCTTTAAAAATGGGCAGAAAAAAACCCCAGCCGAAGCTGGGGTTAAGTTATTGAGGCAGGTTTCATACAGGCAAGAAACCTATCGAGCAGTGCCCTTGTTATAGGCAATTGACTGCCCGCATCCAAGCTAAAAGTTTGAAAAGCGCTGTTTCCACCTCTAACGTGACCCCAAGAACAGACACATTGAACCGGAGAGCGGGACCAAAATGACCACAGGATTATACACAAGGCTGGGTGCCAAACTGCGCACGACAGCGCTGACAATGGCCACCACCGCACTTGCGACGTTCGCGAATGCCGAGGCCACGCATGGCATAGCTATGTATGGTGACCCTGCTCTACCCCTAGATTTTGCGCATTTGCCCTATGCGAACCCTGACGCGCCAACGGGTGGATCAATCATCACGGCCAACGTTGGATCCTTTGACAGCCTTAACCCTTTTATCGTCAAAGGGTCGGTGCATTGGCAGCTTCGCTTTTTGATGGGCGAAAGCCTGATGGGCCGCTCTTTGGATGAACCTTTCTCGCTTTATGGCCTTCTCGCCGAATCGGTTGAGACCGCCGAGGACCGCTCTTGGGTCGAATTTACCCTCCGCCCAGAGGCCCGATTCTCTGATGGCAGCCC
>DQCL01000298.1 GCA_003533975.1 Octadecabacter sp.
AATTATGAAAAGCCACTCCGGGCGGCGGATCGGGACACCGGTCATGCATTTTTCTGCATCGCGTCCCGCAACCGCCTTGTCGCGCGCTGATAGCGTTTGCGGGTGGCGGCGTTGGACAAACCCAATTCGACAGCAACCTCGGCTTGGGAAAACCCATCGACGGCCACCCGAAAAACGAGCTTTGCGTCCACGCCTACGATGTGAGTGACTTCGTCAAAAAGCCGCCCAAGACCGATCTCAGGGCCACCTGCGAAAACACCGACCAAGACCTCGTCCGGATCGATATCGGCATGCTGCCTCTGACGGTCGGCCTCCCTTTGGTGTGCCCGCATGAGATCACGTTCAATGTTGCGCAGAATGGTTGCCGCGATCCAGTTGACCCGGCTGAGGTCAAGGCAGCGAGTGGCTTCGGTTGCACGGGCGAGGATTTCCGAGGGCAATTCGTCCGCATGTCCCAAACGCCGTCTTTTGGATCGCCGCATGGCGGCATCAAGCCCTGGCCAGAGCGCCAGCAGCATCAGGGTCAGGGCACAATTGGTTCCCGCACCTTCTGATTGTGCGGCCATGACCAAAGATGTGAGGATGCTGTTTTTCGCGTCGTGTTCGCCAACCCCGCCATGAAGCGTGTCCAGAACCGCAGCCGGTTCGCGAAACCCGGACAGGTATCCGTGGTCCCGCCTGATCACGTCGAAGTCGCGCTGAAAACCGAGAGTGGAAGATGATTGCATGAGATGTTCAAAGATTTCGTGCCACGTAAATGACATCGGACGCCTGCCTTGCGGCCGGGCGTCGCGCGCCTCCTCGTGGCCAAGTCAGGGCGTCGTGCGCCTCTTTGATTTCAGGAAATTGGGTGTCAGCGCTGAGCGGTGTCAGTCACCTGGTTCAGCGTTCCGCAGCCGCGGCAGGTGGCCACAACCGGAAAGCTGACAAAATACTCGTGCCCACGCGCAAAACGCAGGTGCATACGGCCATCACGGCTTACGCCGAGCAGCTTGTCACAGCGCGTGCAGCGCCATTCATTCGAATGATTTGTGGGTGGTCGGGTCGAGCGCGCAACCTGGCGCTGATGGTCGGGAGTCGGCATGGAAATGCTCCTCAGTTGAGTGAGCCTTTCCAATAGCCATCAGTTTTTTAGACCGTCCGCCGCAATTTGTTAGACGTTCATCAGACGGGGTGCGGGAGTGGGTGCATTCTATACAACAAGACGCCAGTATCCCCGAGTCGGGCCCTTGCCGATGTAGACATCTAAAATGCTGTCCCACATTGGCTTTCGGAACGCCTGTTGCGGGCTTTGAACACCTGTATCCTCGATCAGCACGGCGGTTTTCACATCTGGACTACCGGACTGGTGTGCCGCTGCCAAACATTCGAAAATTCTGATCTGGTTTGCGCCAAGTATGGCCAACGGCGGTTTGCCCGGAATGCAGAGGGATGCGGATTGGGCGTCGGACTTTAGAACGCTAACCGCACTTCCGCCCATTGCAAGGTTGCGCCCGGTATTGAGGGTTTGAATGACGGCACCCCGCGACAGCACTTGTTCTTCACTTTCCTCTTCGAGATGGGACAGGATCGGAACAACGACATTTGGCCCAAGGCATGTGAAAATTGCGGGACTGGCAGACAAAACAACGCCGATACCGGACGTGTTGCGGGCCCTCAGGATTTGGTCCAGCTTGTTGATGACCGCTGAGTCACCAAGTCGCCGTGCGAAATAAACCGGGATGCTGGTACCATCGGTGCCCATGTCCCCCAGCAGGATCAAATCCTGATCGATGATCTGGGTGCCCTTTTTCGTGAGCAGCGGGCCAACCAGCCTCAGGACGGTTTCCTGAAGCCATTGCCGATTTAACTGGAAACGTTCCATTTCCAGCAGAGGGTATTCGCCAGCATCTTCCCCGAACGGACCTGTTGCCTTGACCATGCCGGGTGTGGCTGAAGGCTCTATCGCCGCTTCGCCGACAATATCATCCTCGTCGATCAGCACGATGTCCTGCCGATCACGCCGCTCGATCAGCCCGCCCTCGATCAGCCGGTCCGGATCAAGGTCAAGCTCGCGAAGTTCGCCGCCGGTGATTTCGTCATCCTCCCGGTCAAAAAGCCGTACAAGTTTCGGAAACATGGCCCGCAGGTCGCCGTTTTCAATTTGCCGGAACGTGTTCAAGATGCCCCATTCACTCAGCAGGGTGAAACCGAGGCTGCGTTCATCCGGGTCCTTGTTGCTCTGAAGATTGCAGCTTTTGCTCCCGGAAATGGTAACGTTGAGGGTGCGCTCCTTTTCTTCCCCGGTTTTGTTATATTTGATCGCGATACCGATACGCGAGAACATTGCAGCCCGCCTAATGATGCTGTTTGACCCGAGGTAGGTGGTGGCGATCGCGTCAATATCGTCGTCAATGGCAACCTTGAGCGACAGTTTTCGGCTCCAGTTCCCAAGACGGACTTCAACCTCAAAAACCTTCGCATGGTGGATTTCAAACCCGTCGATCCGTGGCACCGGCAAAGTCAGAGAATTGCGGAAACGCCCGAGATTATAGCTTTTCCAGGTCAGTGGCTTCTGCGAGACATCATGGTTCAGCGCCACCTCGGCAAAAGCCCCGCTGACATGCTGCCTTACCGCCGGGCTGTCCGCACAGATTTCAATCTGCCGCTTCGCCGGGGTGTAAATCAGTGTCGCTTCGTTTGGTGGCCGAAAATAGATCGTTCCCCGCCGCCCGTCGTCGCGGTGATCATGAACGCTGGAAAGCGGCCCGCCATGCCGGACGATCAGCATGACCGACGCCGGATGCGCATCGGTTGTCGGCAAATCCATCGCGGTGACCGTGCATTTGGTCTTCAACTCAAGGACTTCGGTGATCTTCGTGGCGACTGCTGCTTCGTCCACAGAATTCGCGTCGAAATTGGCCGAGCTGCCCAACTCGACCTCAAAGGCATCATACATTTTGCCGTGATCACGATATTGCCGCGCGAAATAAAAGCTTTCCGCGTCTTCGAACGCCTGCCGCGCGTTGATGAATGTCCAGATGCTCCGGCACAGCGGGTCAAGCTGCTTCCCGTATTCGGTGTATTCGTCATCGGACAAGCGTTTTTCGGCAATCGTATCCAGCGAAGCTACGCCCTTGCCT
>DQCL01000278.1:0-22380 GCA_003533975.1 Octadecabacter sp.
CGATGTCTATCCTGAAGTGAACGAACTTATTGGAGCGGTCTATCATGAGGTTTCTCACGAGGCCGCGGGTGTCAGAGTACGCGAAAGAGTGCGTGATGGGTTCGAAATTGCCTTGGTTGGGCCGCCCAATTCCGGCAAATCTACGTTGCTCAATAGGCTAGCTGGCCGCGAAGCTGCGATCACATCTGACATTGCTGGAACGACACGTGACGTGATTGAAGTGCGGATGGATCTGGACGGGTTGCCGGTAACCGTTCTGGATACAGCCGGATTGCGTGATTCAGATGACGTTCTAGAGGGCATCGGCATCGAACGCGGTCGGGTTCGGGCTCAGGACGCAGATGTTCGGGTCCACTTGCTGCAGGAAGAACCAAACCTAACATCTGAGAACGGCGCTGGTTTGGATATCTACCTGAAATCAAAGGCAGATTTGACCGACGCAATTACTGAAGGTGCTATTTCGGGGTTGACTGGCTTGGGAGTCGATCAATTGCTGGAGCAAATTTCAACGTACTTGCGAGATCAAGTTGCAGGAGCAGGCGTTGCCACGCGAACACGTCATCAGGTAGCGTTAGAAAAATCAGCCACCGCGCTGGAAACCGTTACAGCTGGCTTAGAGAGCGCAGAGTTGCCAGTTGACCTGTTGGCAGAGGATTTGCGCACCGCTATTCGTGCTTTGGATAGCCTGATTGGTCGCGTTGATGTAGAGAACGTGCTAGGAGAAATCTTCTCGAGTTTTTGCATCGGCAAGTAAGGATTGTTTCACGTGAAACATACGTATGATGTTGTCATTATCGGCGGAGGGCATGCGGGCTGTGAAGCAGCCCATGCGTCTGCACGGATTGGCGCTAATACGTTACTTATTACACTGAGGAAGAACGACCTGGGTGTAATGTCCTGTAATCCAGCGATTGGTGGGCTTGGTAAAGGACACCTGGTTCGGGAAATTGATGCTTTAGACGGGATTATGGGTAAGGCCGCAGACTACGCGGGCATCCAGTTTCGCCTCTTGAATCGCAAGAAAGGCCCAGCGGTCCAAGGCCCACGGACGCAGGCGGATCGCGTTCTGTATCGTAAAGCAATTCAAGACCTTACGGCGGCACGATCAAACTTGGACGTTTTTGAAGGTGAGGTGATTGATCTTACTTTGGAATCCGAGAGGGTTAGCGGGGTCGAGCTTTCGGATGGATCAATCGTTTCAACAAAGGCTGTTGTTTTAACATCCGGAACGTTTTTGCGGGGCATGATTCACATTGGCGATGTTTCGCATTCCGGTGGACGGATGGGGGACGCTCCCTCAATCGCGCTTGCAGAGCGGCTGGCATCCTATGACCTTCCAATGGGGCGCTTGAAGACCGGCACACCGCCGAGGTTGGATGGCCAAACAATTGCATGGGACGGGCTCGAAACCCAAGAAGCTGATGCACAACCTGAGCTCTTCTCCTTTATGCACAGCGTGCCTTTTGCCAAGCAAATCGCCTGTGGTATCACGCATACAAACACACAAACTCATGAAATAATTGAAAAAAACCTGTCCCGTTCGGCGATGTATGGGGGCCACATTGATGGTGTTGGTCCGCGGTACTGTCCATCAATCGAAGACAAAGTTGTTAGGTTCGCCGATAAAGAATCGCACCAGATATTTCTTGAACCAGAGAGCCTGACTGGCCATACAATCTATCCCAATGGCATTTCAACATCGTTGCCTGTTGATGTGCAGGAAGACTATGTTCATTCGATCGTAGGACTTGAGAACGCGAAGATTCTACAGCCTGGTTATGCTATTGAATACGACTACGTTGATCCTAGAAGCCTGAGCTCGCAACTAGAACTAAAGAGCCTCCCCGGCTTGTTTCTTGCGGGACAGATAAACGGAACGACGGGTTATGAAGAAGCGGCCGGACAAGGTTTGGTCGCGGGTCTCAATGCCGCGACTAAGGCACTAAATAAGCCCCCTGTACTTTTCGATCGATCAACGTCCTACATTGGTGTCATGGTTGACGACCTTACCGTGCGCGGTGTGACGGAACCCTATCGAATGTTTACCTCGCGCGCCGAATTTAGGCTTTCGCTTCGCGCGGATAATGCTGACCAAAGACTTACAGAGTTTGGCCACGCCAACGGCTTCGTTGAAGATAAGCGCTGGGCTGCTTTCAGTGAAAAGAAGGAAGCGCTTGAAAGTGGGCGCAACCTGTTGGCGGCTTCATCTGCATCGTCCCGTTCTCTGAGCGAAGCGGGCGTTAAGGTTGGTATTGATGGCCCGAAGCGAACATTGCTTGATGCATTGAGTATAGCTGGAACGACTGTTGAATGCCTAGCGTCACTGAATCCGGAACTATCTGATATAAAACCAGAAATCTCGACCCAACTTGAGAGAGACGCCCTCTATTCACACTACGTTGAACGGCAGGCGCGCGACATTGAGGCATTGAATCGTGACCGCGAAAAGCTGATTCCAGCCGATATGAATTACTCTAGCATTCCCGGTCTATCGAATGAGTTGAAGGCGAAGCTGCGTGCAGCACTGCCCGATAACCTAGCCCAAGCAGCCCGAGTTGATGGTATAACGCCCGCAGCCCTGATGCTTGTCGCCGCAGAAATTAAGAAGCGACAATTGAAGGTGGCAGCATCATGAGCGAGGAAAATCTTCTGGTCGGCGGAAGGAGTGTTTCACGTGAAACATTTCAAAAGCTCGAGCAACTTAGCGCGCTCATCATCAAGTGGACGAAGTCTATAAACCTAATCTCGCCGAACAGCGTTGCTGAGATATGGGATCGTCATATCGTTGATAGCGCACAAATTTATGAAATAGCACCATCGAACTGGAGCAACTGGGTCGACCTCGGAAGTGGCGGCGGCCTTCCCGCTTTGGTTATTGCAATCCTTGACCAAGAACGACGCCCAATAACACTGGTTGAAAGCGACCAACGTAAGTGCTTGTTCCTTAACACAGCAAAGCGCGAGCTCGATCTCAATCTGGTGGTTGTAAACAAAAGAATTGAATCGACTGAACTTGGCAGTTTCGATGTCATGACCGCACGAGCGCTTGCCCCACTGACTGATCTATTAACATATGCAGTTCAATATCTTAGTCCAGAAGGTGTAGCGATCTTACCAAAAGGCGCACGTTTTAACGACGAGCTGGACCAAGCAGCCCAAGACTGGCAGTTTGATGTAACGTCTCATCCAAGCATAACAAATGCAGAATCTCGAATTCTGGAAGTCTCAAGGATACACCGCCGTGAATCTTAGCCGCACAACGAACCCCAAGATCATTTCGATCGCAAATCAAAAAGGTGGCGTGGGGAAAACAACAACGACAATCAATCTCGGCGCAGCTCTCGCGCGTTGTGGTCGGCGCGTGCTTTTGATTGACCTTGACCCGCAAGGAAATGCGTCTACCGGCCTCGGAATTGAGCCCGCGGACAGAATTGAAACGACATATGAACTTCTCACCGGAGACGCACTTCCAGCCGAAGCAGCATTGCCTACAAGTGTCGAGAATCTATTGATTATTCCCGCGACTACGGATCTGAGCTCTGCGGATATCAACCTTATGTCGAACGAGAAACGAAGCTACATGCTTCACGATGCCCTGCATCAACCGGATATCGATGCCCTAGACCTGGATTACATACTGATTGATTGCCCGCCGTCTCTCAACATCTTGACAGTTAACGCCATGATCGCGTCCGACGCGGTCGTTGTGCCTCTGCAAAGTGAGTTTTTTGCCCTCGAAGGTTTGTCGCAACTCATGTTAACGATCCGAGATATTCGGCAAACTGCAAACCCGGCGTTACGCATCGAAGGCATCGTTCTCACGATGTATGATAAGCGCAATAATCTATGCCAGCAGGTCGAAGTAGATGCGCGTGAGAATCTTGGTGAGCTGGTCTTCAAGACCGTGATCCCAAGGAACGTTAGACTAAGCGAGGCGCCGTCCTTCGCCCTTCCAATTATCGACTATGATCCAGCGTCAAAGGGGTCTCACGCCTATTTGGCCTTAGCCGAAGAAATAGTCTCGCGCGAATCTAACCCCAAACCCCGGAGAGCATCATGAATACATCCAAAACCCCAAACCGCGGCCTCGGGCGCGGTCTGTCAGCGCTGATGTCAGATGTAAACGGACCAAACGCCGATGCAAAAGAGGCCCCTACCACATCGGGCCGCACGTTACCGGTGGATCAGATCTATCCGAATCCTGATCAGCCACGGCGCACGTTTGACGATCAAGCAATGAACGACCTCACCGCATCAATCGCCGAGAAGGGGATTATTCAGCCGCTCATCGTTCGCAAGAAAGATAGCAAAAATGGCGCCTATGAGATTGTTGCTGGTGAACGGCGCTGGCGTGCAGCACAACGGGCAAAACTGCACGAAGTACCTGTAATTATACGAGAATTTAGCGACGTTGAGGTTCTTGAGGTCGCAATCATTGAAAATATCCAGCGTGCAGACCTGAACGCGATCGACGAGGCGGCCGGGTACAAGCAGTTGATGGAGAAATTTGGACGCACCCAAGAAGAGATGGGCAAAGCGTTAAGCAAAAGCAGAAGCCATATTGCGAACTCAGTCCGTCTTTTGACGTTGCCCGATTTCGTTCAAGGGCTTGTGCAAGAAGGAAAACTGTCCGCAGGGCATGCAAGAACACTTGTCGGGCACCCAGATGCAGACAGTCTTGCCGCTCAAATCGTTAAAAATGGGCTCTCAGTCCGGGACTCGGAAAAGCTGACGAAAGCAACCAAAGCGCCGTCCAAAAGGGCTCCCCGCGCTAAAACAGTCTCGAAAGATGCAGATACCGTCCAGATCGAAAACGATCTTTCTGCTCATCTCGGAATGCGAGTGAGCATCAATCACGCGGAAGGCAAAGAAAACGGCCAAGTAACGTTGAGCTACCGTGATCTGGAACAGTTGGATGACCTTCTCAGGCTTCTATCGGGCAATTAAGACCCCAAAAGATGTGAGATTATAGCATTAAGGACAGGCCGCCCGCTTGGTGTCACCGTTAGACGTGATCCTTGCGAAGACAGGTGCCCTAATTCCTTTAAGTGATTGATTTTGAAAGCATTATCAACGATCCAACCTTCGGGAAGCTCAATTCCCTCAGACATCCTGAGCCCCATTAGCACACGCTCTTCAATAACTTCAGTCGCGCTAAGTGCAGACAGGGGTGCTTTGTCGATTGTGCCGGTTTCGACCTGCTCAATCCAGATACCTGGGCTTTTCACACATACCGTTTCATGGCGAAGGCCATCTAAGGTCAATCTTCCATGCGCTCCGGGACCAATCCCAGCCCAATCCCCAGATCGCCAATAGATCAGGTTATGTCGGCTTTCTTGTCCCTTTTTGGCATGATTAGACACTTCATACGCCGGCAATCCCGCCTTCTCGCATGTCTCTTGGGTGATGTCCCACATGTCCGCACCAAGATCCTCACTCGGTAAACCTTTCAGCAACCCCCTCTTAAAGCGGTCACCAAACGCGGTGCCGTCTTCAATCGTCAGTTGGTAAAGTGACAAATGATCAGGATTGAACGAAAGCGCACGACTTAACTCAGACTGCCACTGCTCCGCTGTTTGGTTCTGTCGCGCATAGATTAAATCAAAGCTCACGCGGTCAAATGTTGAACGTGCTAACTCAACAGCCGACAGAGCCTCTTTTGCCGAATGCAAACGACCAAGCGCCTTAAGATCGGGATCATTCAGTGCCTGAACACCAACCGAAACGCGGTTTACACCCGCTGCGTGATACCCCGCAAAACGGCCAGCCTCAATTGAGGTTGGGTTCGCCTCCAGCGTGATTTCAATGTCGTTCGCAAGGCGCCAAGACTTCCTAACCCTATTCAAAATCCGCTCGACAGTCTTAACATCCATGAGGCTAGGTGTGCCGCCCCCAAAAAACACCGAGTTCAAGACGCGGTCCGGCGTCAGTGCGGCCAGACGATCAATCTCTTTTTCAAACGCGCTCGCCCAACGCGCTTGATCAATTGATGCGACAACATGGGAATTAAAATCGCAATACGGGCACTTTGCTTGGCAAAATGGCCAGTGGACATAAAGGCCAAAGCCACCGTCGCGCCAAGCTTCAGGCAAAACAGCCCTCAATCAACTTGGCAAAGGCATCCGCCCGATGGCTGATTTTGTTTTTCTCCCAACGGTCCATTTCACCGAAAGTTTGTGAATAGCCATCAGGTTGGAAAATCGGGTCGTACCCATGCCCTTGATCGCCACGCATAGGCCAAACCAACCGGCCTGGCATGACGCCTTCGAAAACCTCATCGTGGCCATCTGGCCAAGCAAGCACCAAACAGCACCGGAACTGCGCGAGGCGAGGTTCAGGCGCGTTGCGCGCGTCCAGTTCATCCCACGTTCGCGTCATTGCTTTCACAAAATCCCGACCGTTCGGCGTCTCTGCCCAATCCGCAGTATAAACACCCGGTGCCCCGTCCAGCCCGTCAACGGTAATCCCGCTGTCATCTGACAAGGCGGGCAATCCAGTAGCCTTTACCGCAGCATGTGCCTTGATCCGCGCATTCCCTACAAACGTCGTTTCCGTTTCTTCGGGTTCCGGCAAGCCATGTTCGGCGTTTGACGAAACAGCGACCCCAAACGGAGACAGCAAATCCGCAATCTCCTCAAGCTTCCCACGATTGTGGGTCGCGATCAGCAGTTCTGTTCCCTCAAACTTTCGCATTACGCAACCGCCGCCAACTGCGCCGCCGTCAACTCGGCGATGCCTTTGTCGGCCAATTCCATCATCGCATTCATCTGATCACGGGTGAACGTGGACCCCTCGGCGGACATTTGAATCTCGATCAGCTTGTCGCCGGTCAAAACGAAGTTCCCATCAACACCCGCTTCGGAATCCTCAGGATAGTCGAGGTCCAGAACGGACTGGCCAGCATAGACCCCACATGAAACCGCAGCGACAGGAACAAGCAGCGGGTCAGAAATCACATCGCCGGCTTTCATTAGCTTCTGAACAGCCAGCTTCAATGCAACCCAGCCACCAGTGATAGATGCACAGCGCGTTCCGCCATCCGCCTGAATCACATCGCAATCCACCACGATCTGACGTTCGCCCAATGCAACACGATCCACACCAGCTCGCAGTGAACGACCGATTAGGCGCTGAATTTCCTGCGTCCGTCCGCTCTGCCCGTTCTTGGCTTCACGTCGCATCCGTGTGTTCGTCGCACGCGGCAGCATTCCGTATTCCGCAGTGACCCAACCCAGCCCCGAGTTCTTAAGAAACGAAGGGACGCGTTCATCGACCGATGCGGTGCACAGCACATGCGTATCACCACATTTAATCAAACAAGATCCCTCAGCATGGCGCGTGACGCCGGTCTCTATCGAAATCGTCCGCATTTCATCAATTTGTCGTCCAGAGGGGCGCATCGCATGTCCTTTCAAAGGTTTCCCAACGGTTACGCGCACCCTCACAAAATTCCAACCCCGATTGACCTTTCGCGAGGCTCGTTCATAACTGTCGATGCCCGACGGAATGGATGAATGACCGACCAAACGCCAAAGCTGGACGAAATGAACACCCGCTCACGCGAGGTGTTTCGGCGTGTGGTTGAGGGCTACCTAGAAACAGGTGCGCCTGTCGGGTCACGAACACTCACGCGCAGCTTGTCCGAACAGGTCAGCGCCGCAACCATTCGCAACGTCATGGCAGATCTTGAACATCTGGGCCTCATCGGAAGCCCACACATCAGCGCAGGCCGCATTCCAACCCAACAGGGTTTACGGATGTTCGTTGATGGCATCCTCGAAGTCGGCGACCTTAACGGTACCGATCGCGCAAAGATTGATCAAACGATGGGCGGCAACGACGACGATGTCGGCACCCTCCTTGACCGTGTTGGCTCTGCCCTTTCGGGCGTTACCCACGGTGCCAGCCTTGTTCTGACGCCTAAGCACGAAGAAGCGCCAATCAAACATGTCGAGTTTGTAAGCCTCGCGGCGGATCGTGCCCTTGTTGTTTTGGTGTTTGCTGACGGGCACGTCGAAAACCGCGTGTTCACGCCTCCCCCGGGTCAAACGCCCTCCTCAATGCGTGAAGCAACGAACTTTATCAACGCCGTCGCTGAAGGCCGAACGCTCTCCGAACTTGGCACAGCTATCACCCGCGAAGTGAACGCCCGCCGTCAGGAGATTGATGTCCTCGCGCGGGAGCTCATCGATTCAGGCGCCGCCATGTGGGAAAACAAAGGCGAATCAACTGAACGCTTGATTGTGCGTGGCCGTGGGAACCTGATTTCCGACGAAGACACCGCCGACCTAGACCGCATTCGCACCCTGTTTGACGACCTTGAACGCAAACGTGATATCGCTGATTTCCTTGAATTGACGGATACTGGCGAAGGCGTGCGAATTTTCATTGGCTCTGAGAACAAACTTTTCTCACTTTCGGGTTCCTCTTTGGTGGTTTCTCCCTATATGAACGCTGATCGTAAGATTGTTGGTGCGGTTGGGGTCATTGGACCCACGCGCCTGAACTACGGGCGCATCGTGCCCATCGTGGATTACACTGCGCAGTTGGTCGGGAAACTGATCTCTGATCGCGGATAAGGGACGTAAGTTATGGCTAAGAACGACAACGAAAACCAATTTCTCGACGACATCATGGCGGATCCGCTTGGCGGACCAGAAGATGAGATGACTTTGGATGAAATGGCTGATGAAGACGATAATGTCATCGCCTTCAAAACTGAAATCGCTGAACTGAAGGACGCCTATATGCGCGCCCTTGCCGATGTTGAAAACTCACGTAAACGCGCGGACCGCGATCGTCGCGAAGCCGAGAACTATGGTGGTTCCCGTTTGGCGCGTGATTTGCTTCCGGTTTACGACAACCTCGAACGCGCACTTCAGATGGCCAAAGAAGACGGCAAGGAAGGTGACAAAGCGCTTCTTGAGGGTGTCGAGCTTACAATGCGTGCGCTGATCGGCGTGTTCAAAAAGCACGGGATTGACCCTATCGTTGCCGAAGTTGGCGAAAGGTTCGACGCGCACATTCACGAAGCAATGTTCGAAGCACCCCTGCCCGGCACACAAGCTGGCGACATTATTCAGGTCGCTTCGACTGGTTTCATGTTGCACGATCGCCTTTTGCGTCCTGCGCAGGTTGGCGTGTCGTCTACTCCGAAGTCTTAACCAACCCACGTAGCTCATAGATTAGATCAAGCGCCTCTTTCGGTGACAGATCATCGGGCAAAACATCTTTTAGCCGCGCCTCCACTTCGGATGGCGCGGTTTTTTGTGATGCAGGTGCTTGGGTTGCATTGAACAACGGTAAATCGTCGATCACTGCTTTCTGTTGTCCTTCGCGCTCGCCCTTCTCCAAGGCTTCCAAAACGACTTTGGCCCGCTCGACCACCTTTGATGGCAGACCAGCAAGTCGCGCGACCTGTACCCCATAAGACCGATCCGCCGTTCCGCGTTTCACTTCGTGAAGGAAAATCACATCTCCGTCCCATTCTTTCACCGTTACCGTCGCGTTCGCCACGGAATCCAACTTGTCCGACAGGCTGGTCATCTCGTGGTAGTGGGTCGCAAACAATGCGCGGCAGCGATTTACGTCATGCAAGTGTTCCAACGTGGCCCAGGCGATTGAAAGGCCATCATAGGTCGCGGTTCCGCGTCCGATTTCATCTAAAATGACCAACGCACGGTCATCCGCTTGGTTCAAAATCGCTGCGGTNNCCGACACGGCTGAAAATCTGGCTTACAACGCCAATCGTCGCGTTTTTGGCGGGGACAAAGGCCCCCATCTGCGCAAGAACGGCAATCAAGGCGTTTTGTCTCAGGTAGGTCGACTTACCGGCCATGTTCGGACCCGTCAAAAGCCAGATAGACTCGCCGCTCAGATCGCAATCATTCGCGACAAACTGCGTCCCACTCGGTTTAAGTGCGGCCTCAACTACGGGGTGCCGCCCTTCAGTGATCACAAATTCACGATCAGCCGTCATTCTCGGTCGCGACCACCCTTCTTCACGCGCTAAACGCGCCAAAGCCGCATTCAGATCAAATTCAGCAAGCGCACGAGCCAGCACAAACAGCTTAGGCGCTTGATCTAGAATTGCACCACTTAGGCTGGAATAGAGCCGCTTTTCAATCTCTAGGCACCGCCCTCCAGCATTCAAAATACGGGTTTCAAGTTCCGATAGCTCGACAGTCGTAAACCGAACTTGGTTTGCTGTCGTTTGGCGATGAATAAATGTCTCTGACAGCGGTGCGGCAAGCATTTTGGCGGAATGGGTCGCCGTAACCTCGACAAAGTAGCCCAACACATTGTTGTGCTTGATCTTAAGGGCGGAAATATCTGTTTGCTCGGCGTATCGGCTTTGCAGTCCGGCGATTACAGAACGGCCCTCATCGCGAAGCGCCCGAAACTCATCCAACTCGGCATCGTAACCTGCGGCAATGAATCCACCGTCACGCGCCAACAACGGCGGCTCCGCAATCAAAGCGTTATCCAACAGGGTCAACAGATCCTCTTGCCCCACCAAATCCTGAGCAGACTTTGCCAAAATCACCGGCATGTCCTTTGGCAATGCATCCGCAATCACCGCAGCTTGCGAAACTGCACTTCTGATCGCCGTCATGTCCCGCGGTCCGCCACGTTCCAAAGAAAGCCGCGATAATGCGCGATCCAAGTCCGGAACTTCACGCAAACGATCCTCAAGCAACGCAGCTACATCGCCATTCTCCAAGCAAAACGCGATGGCGTCCTGTCGTGCATTGATTTCCACCAAATCACGGGATGGCGAGGACAGCCGACGCTCCAAAAGACGCGCACCGCCTGCTGTTTGGGTTCTATCAATCACCGACAAAAGTGATCCAGAACGCCCGCCATTCATGCCATGCGTTAATTCCAATGATTTGCGCGTTGTTGCATCAATCTGCATCGCCGCTTCGCGCCTTTCTCGGACGGGTGGACGCAGAAGCGGTAACTTTCCTTTTTGCGTAATATCCAAATACTCGACCACAGCTGCCATCGCCGCAATTTCTGCGCGATCAAATGCACCAAACCCTTCCAAGGACGTCGTCGAATAGAGACTATTCAACCGCTTCTCGCCATTTGTACTATCAAACGCAGCGTTTCCCAGAATGGTCACAGCCGCACCAGAATCTTCGATAACCGATGTAAAATCTGCCTCGCTCGCTTCTGAGATCAGAACCTCTTTGGGGTTAAGACGCGCCAGCGTGGGCCCCAATTTCGCGCCCTCACACACCAAAACCGAAAACGCCCCGGTTGAGATGTCGACCCAAGCCAAAGCCCCTGCCCCACGCACATTCGCATAAGCCGCAAGAAAATTGTGACGCCGGGCATCAAGTAGCGACTCTTCCGTCAGCGTCCCGGGGGTCACAACGCGCGTCACTCCACGCTTCACAACAGCCTTATAGCCGCGTTTTTTCGCTTCAGCAGGGCTTTCCAACTGTTCGCAAACCGCCACACGATGCCCTTTGCGAATGAGCGTCAGAAAATATCCTTCAGCCGCGTGATGTGGGACACCACACATAGCAATATCTTCACCAAGGTGTTTACCACGTTTGGTCAGCGCAATATCCAGCGCACCGGCCGCAACAACAGCATCATCAAAGAACAGTTCGTAAAAATCGCCCATTCGATAGAACAACAACGCGTCCGGATGGTCCGCTTTGATCTCAAGAAACTGCGCCATCATTGGCGTGACTGTGCCGCTCATAAATCCCCCCGGATCTGCTTTGTGCAACCTACTGGTCCAATGTTAGCGACGAAAGCGTAAAAACCTACCATTGCGGGGCCAATGCCTCCCCCTTATCAAGGCCCGACGCAAGGGAGAGCAACATGGCTAACAATCGGATCACACGCGAAGACGCATTGGCATTCCACCTGGACCCAACTCCGGGCAAGTGGGAGATCCAAGCGACAGTTCCAATGACAACACAACGCGACCTGTCCCTCGCCTATTCGCCCGGCGTTGCTGTGCCATGCGAAGAAATCGCTGAGAACCCTGAACTCGCCTATGATTACACAAACAAAGGTAATCTTGTCGCCGTTATTTCCAACGGTACTGCGGTCCTTGGCCTCGGCAATCTTGGCGCGCTCGGCTCCAAGCCTGTGATGGAAGGCAAGGCGGTTTTGTTCAAACGTTTCGCTGACGTGAACTCCATCGACATCGAACTTGATACCGAAGATCCAGACGCTTTCTGCGCCGCTGTGAAATTGATGGGCCCAACCTTTGGCGGCATAAATCTCGAAGACATCAAAGCACCCGAGTGCTTTATCATCGAACAGCGCCTCAAAGAGGAAATGGACATTCCGGTCTTTCATGACGACCAGCACGGCACGGCAGTTATTTGCGCCGCAGGTTTGATCAACGCGCTGCACATCTCCGGTAAGAAAATCGAAGACGTCAAAATCGTGCTGAACGGGGCAGGGGCCGCGGGCATCGCTTGCATTGAACTTCTTAAATCAATGGGCGCAAAGCACGAGCATTGCATCGTCTGCGATACCAAAGGCGTGATCTACCAAGGCCGTACCGAAGGTATGAACCAATGGAAGTCCGCGCACGCAATCAAAACAGAACTGCGCAGCCTCGAAGATGCAATGAAAGGCGCGGACGTTTTCCTAGGCGTCTCTGCAAAGGGCGCGGTCACACCTGAAATGGTTGCGGACATGGCCGACAATCCTGTGATCTTCGCGATGGCAAACCCTGATCCGGAAATCACACCTGAAGAAGCACACGCTGTGCGCGTTGATGCGATCGTTGCAACGGGTCGCAGCGATTATCCGAACCAAGTAAACAACGTTCTGGGTTTCCCTTACCTGTTCCGCGGTGCGCTCGACATTCATGCACGTGCCATCAATGACGAAATGAAAATTGCTTGTGCCCATGCGCTTGCACAACTTGCTCGTGAAGATGTGCCAGACGAAGTTGCAGTCGCCTATGGTCGCAAACTTACGTTTGGTCGCGACTACATTATTCCAACGCCCTTTGACCCACGCCTTATCCACGTCATCCCGCCGGCAGTTGCGCGGGCTGGTATGGATACAGGTGTTGCCCGTCGTCCGATCGTAGATGTCGAAGGTTACGAAGAATCCCTGAAAACACGCATGGATCCAACGGCCTCCATTCTTCGCGGGATCAACGCACGTGCGCGTGCCAACCAACATACGATCGTCTTTGCCGAAGGCGACGATCCACGTATTTTGCGTGCTGCCGTGCAATACCAGCGGTCCGGCTTCGGGCGTGCGCTTGTGGTTGGACGTGAAGATGATGTTAAGGCGAAACTCACGGCCGCTGGCCTCGCAGATGCCGTGCGCGAACTGCGTGTTGTAAACGCAGCGAACACCGATCACCTCGATAGCTACAAGAACTTCTTGCACGACCGTCTGCAACGAAAGGGCCATGACCGCAGTGATATTCACCGCATGGCTTCACGGGATCGTCACGTGTTTGCGTCTCTCATGTTGGCCCACGGCCACGCCGACGGCATGGTCACGGGCGCAACCCGTAAATCTGCCCACGTGCTTGAGCAAATCAACCACGTTTTCGATGCGAACCCCCACGATGGCGTCGCAGGTGTTACGGCGGTTCTGAACAAAGGGCGCATCGTGCTGATCGCCGATACGTTGGTTCATGAATGGCCAGACGAGAATGACTTGGCCGACATCGCGGAACAGGGCGCCTACGTTGCTCGTCGCCTCGGGCTCGAACCGCGCGTCGCATTCGTGTCGTTCTCGACGTTTGGCTACCCCGTCTCAGAACGTGCGGAGAAAATGCAGAAGGCACCTGACGTCTTGGACAAGCGCGGGGTCGATTTTGAGTATGAAGGCGAGATGACTGTCGACGTAGCATTGAACCCTAAAGCACAAGAGGCCTATCCGTTCTCACGCCTCACAGCGCCGGCCAATATTCTCGTCGTCCCAGCGCGTCACTCCGCGTCTATTTCCGTGAAACTGATGCAGGAAATGGCCGATGCCACCGTCATTGGCCCTATCCTTGCGGGGGTCGATAAGCCAATCCAGATTTGCTCAACCGGTGCTACGGTTAACGATATTCTGAACATGGCGGTCCTTGCCTCAAGCACATCGAGATAGCCGATGGCGGTCTGGAACCTTGGTGGCATCAACGCTGACTATGTGTATTCGGTGCCGCACATTCCGGCTCCGGGTGAAACGCTTGATGCAGCATCGCGCGAGGTGTTCCTAGGCGGCAAGGGCGCAAATATGTCTGTTGCCGCTGCGCGCGCGGGTGCGCATGTGTGCCATATCGGTGCCGTCGGCGAGGACGGGCGCTGGGCGATTGATCGCCTCACGGAATACGGCGTGGATACGCGCACAATCACGACTATCGAAACCGAAACTGCGCACGCCATGATTTTTGTCGCGCCGGACGGTGAAAACGGCATTGTGGTCTATCCTGGTGCCAACCGTATGATCCCAAGATCTTCCCTACTTCAGTCTCTAACAAACGCAAAAACAGGTGATTGGTTCGTCACCCAGAACGAGGTGAACCTGCAAGTCGAAGGCGCAAAGCTCGCCAAAGAAATGGGCCTCAACGTCGCCTATGCTGCGGCCCCGTTTGACGCCGATGTCACATCACAGATGTTACCTTACCTTGATTTTCTGATCTTGAACGAGGTCGAAGCAGAGCAACTGAAAACGGCGACAGGCCAAGGCCCCACCGACCTTCCGGTGAAAGACGTAATCGTCACCCTTGGTTCAAAAGGCGCTACCTGGTTCGGCGAACAAGGCCCGACCCACGTTCCGTCCCACAAAGTCACGCCAGTGGACACGACCGGCGCAGGCGATACGTTCACCGGTTATGTGATCGCAGGCTTAGATCGTGGCCAACCGATCCTGCAAGCGATGCAAACTGCCGCCAAAGCAGCCGCAATCATGGTAACGCGCCACGGAACTGCTGACGTTATCCCTTCACTCGCGGACGTCCGCGCGTTTAGTGGTTGATAAACGGCGCGTCACGTCCCCAAAGCTGCTCAACACGGGCATCACGACCACAGGCTTCGCGGTAAAACGCGTATGCTTCGGCCTCGGTTTTTATGCCGCCACGCGTCACAACGCGACTTTCACCTTTGTAGTAGTCCTGATGATATTCCTCGGCGTCATAGAATGCTGAAGCCGCGAGGATTGGTGTCACAATTTGACGACCTAACTCTGATTGCGCAGCGGATAGCGCAGCCTGTGCAGCCTGTTGTTGCGCCGTATTAGAGACGAAAATTGCAGTGCGATAGCTATTTCCACGATCGCAAAACTGCCCACCCGCATCCGTCGGATCGACAGACCTGAAAAACAGATCATAGATTTGGCGCTCTGACACTTGGTCAGCGTCAAATCGAATTTCGACAGCTTCATAATGCCCAGTTCCGCCACCTGTTACCTGCCGATACGTCGGATTAGCAGTCGTTCCACCCGTGTAGCCGGACGTAACCTCGCTCACACCGCGAACTTTCTCAAAATCGCTTTCCACGCACCAAAAACAGCCACCGGCCACGGTGATCGTTTGCATGTCCCGCGCTTCAACTTTGCCAGCCTGCATCAATGTAGCCGCCGCAATCGTCGCACCAAGTGCTAGTGTTTTTAACTTTCGCGAAACTGTCGTCATGAAATTTCTCCTTTTCATAACCATCACGCGCAATCCGGTTACACGCAATTCACCGCACCGTGTGCTCACGCGCAGTTTACCTCTTGGAACAATTTGCGTGCCGCCGTAGCGTTTCAATATGAATGACAAGATCACAACACACACCGCAGAAGATGACCCCCGAAATCAGAACATTCTGATCTGGGTGAATGGAACCCTCAAACCCCGCGCCGAGGCAACGGTCAGCGTCTATGACTCCGGCTTTATGCTCGGTGATGGCGTTTGGGAGGGAATGCGTCTCTATGCCGGAACTTGGGCTTTCATGGACGAACATATGGATCGTCTTTTTGAGGCTGCCAAGGCAATCGACCTCGACATCGGAATGAGTAAGAAAGAAGTGATTTCCGCTGTATTAGAGACACAAAATGCCAACGAAATGCAGTCCGACGTCCATTGCCGCCTTATGATCACGCGCGGGACAAAGGTCCTGCCGTTCCAGCATCCATCGCTAAGCCAATCTGGGCCAACGATGGTCATCATCATGGAACATTCAAAGCCAAAACTGCCGCGTCCCATCACCCTCGCTACGGTTCCGCATCAACGCGGTTTACCCATGACGCAGGACCCGAAGCTCAACTCCCACTCCAAGCTGAATTGCATCCTCGCCTGCATCGCCGCGCAAAAGGCTGGCGCGGACGAGGCGCTAATGCTCGATGTGCATGGTTTCGTGAACACGACCAACGCCTGTAACTTTTTCATCGTCCG
This sequence comes from Octadecabacter sp., assembly GCA_003533975.1. Classification (GTDB taxonomy): domain Bacteria; phylum Pseudomonadota; class Alphaproteobacteria; order Rhodobacterales; family Rhodobacteraceae; genus Octadecabacter. The sequence continues at coordinate 16,367 of DQCL01000278.1, forward strand.
GAAGGGGGCCGTTTGGACCAGCACGGGGGACTACTGCATGAATGGGATCACGCGCCAGAAGGTCATCGACCTGTGTTGCGCCAACGATATCCCAGTGTTCGAACGTAACTTCTCTCTCGTCGACACCTACGGCGCAGACGAGGCGTTTTTGACAGGTACATTCGGCGCGCAAACGCCGGTCAGCTCAATCGACGGGCGGCAAATTGGAACAGGCGACATGGGCCCCGTAACGCTACGACTGCGCAATCTCTACAAAACACTTATTGAACAACAGGTTAGCTGATTCTCTATAAGGAAACCCAGCATCGTGCCCATATCAAAACCATACTCAACCCATACCGGAACCATATCATGAAAATCGCCATGTGGTCTGGCCCTCGGAACCTTTCTACCGCGATGATGTATGCCTTCGGGAACCGCGCTGATTTTACCGCGATGGATGAACCGTTTTATGCCCCGTATTTGGCCACGACAGGGCTTAATCATCCTATGTCAGATGAAATCGTGAGAACGCACGAAACGGGCCCGCAAGCAGTCGCTGTAGCGTGTTCAGATGTGGGTGAAAAACCACATAAGTATATGAAACATATGCCACATCATATGTTAGAAGGCTTTCCGTTAGACTGGGCTTCGGACTGTGTAAACATCCACCTGATCCGCCATCCGGCCCGCGTGATCGCGAGCTATGCTGCGAAACGGGATAATCCAACGCTGACGGATATCGGATATCCGCAACAAGCAGCGTTATATGATCGGATTGGCGGCATCGTCATCGACAGCCACGATATCCGGCAAGACCCTGAAAACGCAATAAAAAGTCTCTGCATTAAGATAAATTTGCCTTACGATTCGGCAATGCTGAACTGGCAGGCGGGTCCACGGGCGTTCGATGGGATTTGGGCATCACATTGGTATGGTGCTGTGCACAAAAGCACGGGGTTCGCGGGCGCCGAAGGGCCGCTCCCAGAATTGGAAGGGGCGGCTGCCGAATTGCTCGACGCCGCCCTTCCGTATTACGAAAAACTGAAATCTTTCAGCTAGTTACTTCAGGCGCTTGTTGCGTGCCGCCAGAAGTTTCAGGCGAAGTGCGTTCAACTGAATGAAGCCCGCCGCGTCCTTTTGGTCATACGCACCGGCGTCATCCTCAAACGTCACATGCGCCTCGGAATAAAGCGAATGATCCGACCAACGCCCAACCGTGCGCGCGGACCCTTTATAAAGCTTCAGCTTTACGGTTCCGGTCACATGTTCTTGTGACTTATCAATCGCCGCTTGCAACATTTCACGCTCAGGCGAGTACCAGAAGCCGTTGTAAATAAGTTCAGCGTAGCGTGGCATCAGCTCGTCTTTGAGGTGCGCAGCGCCGCGATCCAGCGTGATGGATTCGATACCGCGATGCGCCTCAAGCAACAGCGTGCCACCGGGTGTTTCGTAGATACCACGGGATTTCATTCCGACGAAACGGCCCTCAACGAGGTCAAGACGACCACAGCCATGCATACCACCTAACTCATTGAGTTTGGTCAGAATTTCTGCAGGCGACATTGCAACACCGTCAATAGAAACCGCATCACCACGTTCAAAACCAACCTCGACGTATTGCGCCTCATTAGGCGCATCTTCTGGCGCGACGGTACGTTGGTAAACGTAGTCAGGCGCCATATCCGCAGGGTCTTCCAGAACTTTGCCTTCAGACGATGTGTGCAGCAGGTTCGCATCAACTGAGAACGGCGCTTCGCCGCGTTTGTCTTTTGCAACCTGGATCTGATGGGCTTCGGCAAATTCAAGCAACTTGGTGCGTGAAGACAGGTCCCACTCACGCCAAGGCGCGATGACTTTGATGTCTGGGTTCAGTGCGTAGGCTGCCAGCTCGAATCGAACTTGGTCGTTGCCTTTACCTGTCGCACCGTGTGCCACTGCGTCCGCACCGACTTCTTCAGCGATCTCAACCAAACGCTTAGAAATAAGGGGCCGCGCGATGGATGTGCCCAGCAGATACAGCCCTTCGTAAACAGCGTTTGCACGGAACATCGGGAAAACGAAATCGCGGACGAACTCTTCGCGGACGTCTTCGATGTAGATGTTTTTCTCAGGAATACCCATGTCGATCGCCTTACGGCGCGCAGGCTCAAGTTCTTCCCCTTGGCCTAGATCAGCAGTGAACGTAACGACTTCGCAGCCATACTCTGTCTGCAGCCACTTCAAGATAATCGAGGTGTCCAAACCGCCGGAATAGGCGAGGACGACTTTTTTTGGTGCAGACATGGAACACTCCTGAAGTTGAATTATTGGCGAATTAACGCGATTTGATAGTTAGAGCAAGCTGGCCACGAATGCTGCATCCCCTTCGTTTGAAAGCAAGGCAGGGGCGTGCTCCATCGGAACCCAAATGGGCGTGTGCAGTTCTTCTGTTGGTAGACCCAAACAACGCACCGGTCTTGACCAATAGATAGTGCAGATTTTTTCTGCCCAAAGGTCGTAATCAGGCATAAAAACAAAGCGTCTGAATGCGCCAATACGCACGGGGCGATCCATCGTCCAACCAGTTTCCTCCATCACCTCGCGATGCAAAGCTGGAATAACGTGCTCACCCGCATCAATTCCGCCGCCGGGAAGCTGCATTTCGGGGTGCTCCAAACGGTCGCCATCCTGTTCTGTGAGCAACAGATTTCGCCCTCTTTGAAGGATCACATACGCCCCTGGCCGCAGCGTGTAACGCATAGCTGGGTCAACTCGTTCGCCGTAACGTCTCATATCGCCCCTTTTCCCCCGACTTGTGGCACCTATATGGACGCGGTATGCCCATCCTCGACTTGTTAGGAAAGCCCCATGACTAAAACCAAAACCACTGCGTCTACGATCGCTTGGGATGATACTGTCCTGCCGTTCCAGCTCGACCGTTCCGATATTCGTGGCCGTGTCGCGCGTCTTGATGGCGTTTTGGACCAAGTGTTGTCACAGCACGACTACCCACCGGCGGTTGAAGCTTTGGTGGCTGAAATGGCATTGCTAACCGCACTTATCGGTCAGACGATTAAACTGCGTTGGAAGTTGTCGTTGCAAGTTCGCGGTGACGGACCTGCGCGACTTATCGCTACGGATTACTATGGCCCAACCGATGACGGTAAGCCTGCCCGCATACGTGCCTACGCAAGCTATGACAAAGATGAGATCGACCCAAATGGGGATGGTTTCTCGCAGGTTGGCAAAGGCTACTTTGCGATTCTGATTGATCAGGGCGAGGGGAATACCCCGTATCAAGGGATCACACCAATCGCCGGTGGGTCCTTGGCGGCCTGCGCCGAAGCCTATTTCGCGCAGTCTGAACAATTGCCGACTGCGTTCCAGCTGACTTACGGCAAAGCGCAAGTTCCTGGTGGTGCAGAATCGTGGCGTGCTGGTGGGATTATGATGCAGGCAATGCCTAAGGCGTCACCGCTCGCGAATCCTGATGGCGGGACGGATGAAGGTTTGACCGCTGTCGAAGACCTCATGAACGACGATGAAGGTGAAAACTGGAATCGTGCGACCACGTTGATGCGGACTGCCGAAGAATTGGAATTGATCGGGCCATCTGTGCAGCCAACTGAATTGTTGGTGCGCCTGTTCCACGAAGAAGAGCCGCGCGTGTTTGACCCGCAACCGGTGAATTTTGGCTGTTCATGTTCGCCCGACAAAGTCCGTCAATCGTTGTCGATCTATTCCGCAAAGGACATCGGCCATATGACAACTGTCGAGGGCACAGTCACGGCGGATTGCCAGTTTTGTGGTGCGCATTACGTATTCCAACCAAACACGTTGGGGTTCGAGGCGACAGAAGGACCAGATGCAAAGCCATAAGCCTTGGATTGATGATCTGACAGTGACGCTCTGCCGCGCGATTGAAAACGTGCGGCAGGCGTCTTCTGATTTTGATCTGAACGCAGGTGTCGTGTTGCCGAAAGGTAGGGTGCTGAAGCCCGCCGCCGTGTTGGTCGCGGTTACGGAAGTAGGGGACGTTATCCTTACCAAACGCGCGGCCCATCTTAAGCACCATGCAGGACAAATTGCTTTTGCTGGTGGGCGCATGGACGACACGGATAGCGACCTAACACACACCGCGTTGCGCGAGGCGCAAGAAGAAATCGGGCTCGACCCGTCCGCTGTTACGGTTCTTGGAAACCTCCCATCGCATGAAACAGGGACCGGCTATACGATCACACCGATTGTAGCGATGGTTCCAACCGGTCTTAAATTCACCCCTGAACCCGGCGAAGTGGATGAGGTATTCACAGTGCCGCTGCCTCACGTTCTGTCACCCAAAAATTACCGCGTCGAAGGACGTGTTTGGCAGGGTCAAAAGCGCTACTATTACGCGGCTCCTTATGGTCCGTATTACATCTGGGGCGCGACTGCGCGCATTTTGCGCGGGATGGCGGAGGCGTCGTTGCAATGACAGATAGAGCACGATCCCTATGGCGGGCTGATGGCACCTTGCGTCATGTCGGAGAGCCGCGCTGGCTAACGAACGACTTTCTCCAAGCCCTGATGACGGCATTTGAGGGCGCAGGCTTTCAGATTTACGCCGTTGGCGGCTGTGTCCGTGACACCATTCTTGCCCGTCATGTAAGCGATGTCGACTTAAGCACTGATGCACTGCCCGAAGACACAACGAGGATCATTGAAAGCCTGAAATTCAGACGCGACGCTTGGAAGGCGATCCCGACCGGACTTGAGCACGGGACCATTACCGCCGTCGCGCCTGATGGTGGAGGAACTTTCGAAATCACGACGTATCGAACGGATGCGGAAACAGATGGCCGGCACGCCACCGTCGCTTTTTCCAAGAACATCGAAGACGATGCGATGCGCCGTGATTTTACGATAAATGCGTTCTACGCAGATCGCGAAGGACGTGTTCGCGACATTGTTGGCGGTTCTGCAGACCTTGAGGCGCGGAATGTGAGGTTCATCGGTGACCCTGTTAAGCGAATCCAAGAAGACTACCTTCGAATTCTGCGTTTCTTCCGATTCATCGCGACGCTTGGAACGTACCAGAACGGAATTGACCAAGACGGGCTTGCGGCCTGTGCGATGCTTGCGGATGGTCTAAAGGGGATTTCGCGGGAGCGGATCAGCGCAGAGATGGCCTATTTGATTGCAGGCCCAGACGCAGCACCTGTTGTTGGCGCGATGGAACAATCTGGTGTTTTGCTACACATCCTACCTGGGGCCAATGCGCTAACGCTTGCGCGGTTGATTGACCTCGAAGATCAGTATCCCCTCGAAGGCCGAAGCAGTCCCCTGAGTGATGTCGCGACACGTCTTGCAGCTTTAGGATGTGAAGACATGGAAGATCGCCTGCGCCTTTCTAAAGTGGACGCTAGGAAAATCGCTCTCGTAAAACATGAAGCGGGGACGACGACGCCCGCTCATGAGCTTGGGTATCGGCACGGATATTGGCCTGCGGTTCATTGCGTCCTTTTGCGCTGGGCGTCATTGCTTCAGCCATTTGACGCGGCAGTGCTTGCAGACATCCAGATGGGTACGAAGGCGGTTTTCCCGATTGTGGCTGGCGACCTGATGCCTACCTATTCGGGCAGGGCGCTCGGTGACCAACTGCGAAAGCTAGAGTCAGCGTGGATCGAGTCCAGGTTTTCAGCCACCAAGGATCAGTTGTTAGGTCTCCTATGACAGCGTTGCTTGGGGTCATCACATCAGCGTGGATTTTGTTGATGGCTTGGAAGTTGTGGCACGCAGAACCAATGAAGGCCCTTGATACAGACAAACCATTTACTTTCGTTCAAGCGATACTTTTTCAATGGGTGAACCCAAAAATCTGGGCGGTTGCGACATCGGTATCTGTTATGCTGGCTGACCTCGCATCGTCTGTTGACGATTGCTCAGATGGTACGCACCAAGAGCTTCTCGCGCTCGGCGGTCAGTATGCAGGCTTCTGGGAGCGTCAGTCTGGTGGCTTTATCAGCACCGAAATCGAGGGTGAGGCATGATTAAATCCCAATTCCAAAGAGCAA
>DQCL01000278.1:22424-23555 GCA_003533975.1 Octadecabacter sp.
TTTTACAACTGGGCGCTTACGGGTGCATGGCGCATTATCGGATTGGCCGCTTTCTTTTCCGCGCTTGCGGGCGCGACAGAAATTTTAGCGATGTTTCTGCTTGGGCAGGTTGTCGATATTGCCGCCGCGGCGCAGCCGATAAGTGAAGACGCGGGGCTCCTTGTATTAGCTGTTTTTCTATTGTTGTTCGTTCGCCCAGCGCTTTTTGGGCTTTCGTCGGCATTTCAATCAGTCGTTCTCGGACCAAATCTGTTCACACTTGTTGTCGGACGATTGCATCGTTGGACATTGGGGCAGGCTGTTACGTTTTTCGATAACGATTTCGCAGGACGGATTGCGCAGAAACAAATGCAGGTCGCGCGATCGGTAACTGAAACTGTGATTGAAACCGTGAATGCTGTCTTGTTCGCATTGGCGTCAGTTTTGGGAGCAGCGTTACTGGTTCTAACAATCGACGCGCGATTGTTGGTCGTTCTGCTGATCTGGTTCCTAAGCTATGTCGCATTTTTGCGTTTCTTTTTGACAAGAATCCGGTCGCGTTCGAAAGCGCGGGCTGAGGCGTCGGCTTCGTTGACGGGGCAAGTCGTAGATACAATCACGAATATCAAAACTGTGAAATTGTTCGCGGGAACAGCGCATGAATCTGATGCTGCCCAACATGCGATGCAAGATCTACGTAGTCGCGCGTTAGCCTACGGTGAGGTGGCTGCACTATTTCGATTTGGTCTCATAACCCTTGCGGGTATCCTACCGCTATCAATGGTGGGCTTTGGTCTGTCGTGGCGCGAAAGTGGTGTCAGCCCAGGTGACTTGGCGGCGATTGGCGCCGTGTCCATTCGGCTAAGCCAAATGACAGGCTGGGTGAGCTTCGTCCTCATGGGCATCTTTAGTCACATTGGTGAAGTCGAAAACGGTATGAAGACATTGACGCCGCCACACCAGCTTACGGATGAGCCAGACGCAGTTCCTTTGAACGTCACACAAGCTGAAATAGAATTCCGCGATGTGTCTTTTCAATACGGTGGTGAAACGGGTGGCGTTGGTGGCATTAACTTGACCATTAAGGCCGGGGAAAAGCTCGGTATTGTGGGCGCCTCCGGTGCTGGAAAATCCACGCTCGTGGCGCTGCTA
>DQCL01000278.1:23571-25906 GCA_003533975.1 Octadecabacter sp.
ACACAGGATAGCCTTCGAGCGAACATCGGAATGGTTACGCAGGAAACAGCAATGTTCAACCGTTCCGCGCGAGACAACATCACCTATGGTCGACCGAGCGCATCTGAGGATGACATTATAGCGGCGGCGCAAAAGGCCGAGGCGCACGACTTTATTGCCGATTTACGCGACAACAACGGTCGCACGGGATATGATGCTCATCTAGGTGAACGCGGAGTGAAATTGTCCGGCGGCCAACGTCAGAGAATTGCATTGGCGCGCGCGATGTTGAAAGACGCACCGATTCTGGTCTTGGACGAGGCAACCTCAGCGCTCGACTCTGAAGTTGAATCCTCCATTCAGATCGCGCTGAGTCGGGTTATGGAAGGCAAGACAGTTGTTGCAATTGCCCACCGCCTTTCGACGATTTCTGACATGGATCGCATAATTGTGCTGGAAGAAGGGCGCATTGTGGAAGAAGGAACACATGAGGACTTGCTGAAACGGGCAGGGACATATGCAAGGTATTGGAACCGCCAGTCTGGGGGGTTCGACAGCAAATCGGATGCGGCGGAATAGATGACACAGATAGTAGAACGATTGACGCAAGCAGGGCTTGGGCAACTGGCGGATGGAACACTTTTGGAGCGGGCGCTGCCCGGCGAGGAAGTAGAACCGCAACCAGATGGTTCTGCACGGATAATCACACCTGTCGCGGACCGGGTTAAACCGCCTTGCCGTCATTTCAAAAGTTGCGGGGGTTGCACGATGCAGCACGCGTCTGATGATTTTGTTGCCGATTGGAAAAAGACCATTGTTGAACGCGCGATGACAGCGCGCGGCCTACCTTTCCCGTTTCGCACGCTCCACACGTCCCCAGCGCAAAGCCGCCGTCGTGCGCGGTTGTCCGGAAAACGCACTAAGAAAGGCGCGATGGTTGGTTTTCATGCAAAGGGATCGGATGCGCTAATCGAAGTGCCTGACTGCCAACTTCTGTTGCCATCGATCCTTGCTGGGTTTCCAGCGTTAGAGGCGCTCACCATAATTGCCGCCTCGCGGAAGTCCGAGATTAACCTGACTGTCACAGATACGCTGGGTGGCTTGGATGTGTTTGTAGAAACGGAACGCGAACTGAACGGGCAGCTGCGCATTGAACTCGCAAGTTTGGCCGAAACGTATAATCTGGCGCGACTGGCATGGAATGATGAGGTCGTTGTAACGCGCAACGCACCCGATCAGGCGTTCGGGAAAGCCCATGTTGCACCACCAGCTGGCGCGTTTCTTCAGGCTACCCGTGAGGGAGAGCAGGCGCTGATTGCTGCGGTAATGGAAACCGTAGTTGGCGCAAAACGGGTTGTTGATCTGTTTTCCGGTGCGGGAACGTTTGCTCTTTCATTGGCTGAACACGCGGAAGTTCATGCAGTTGAAAGCGGCGATGAGATGCTTGAGACACTGGATCGAGGGTGGCGCCACGCTAAGGGGCTAAAGACCGTTACCACCGAAACACGTGATCTCTACCGTCGCCCGCTTGAACCGGATGAACTGAATCGCTTTGATTTGGCCGTATTAGACCCGCCACGCGCCGGTGCTGATGCGCAAATTGCTACGCTTTGCGCATCAGATTTGCGGGCCATTACAATGGTTTCTTGTAACCCAGTTACATTTGCGAGGGACTCCGCTGCGCTGATCGCCGCAGGCTTTACGTTGCAATGGCTCGACCTTGTCGATCAGTTTCGTTGGTCGTCGCACGTTGAACTCGTCGGCAATTTCACACGCACGTGATGATCTGAACGTCATAAATTCTAGGTAATTGGGTCGAAATAGGCTACTTATTCCCAAAAAAGAATGAGTAGGGCAGTTTGATGATGAATCGCAGGATGTTTACCAGTGCGGCAGCGCTTTTCGCGCTGACGGCCTGTTCAGACAAATTCCGTGTTTATACAGGCCCCCCAGTGACCAGCGTCGTTGTGCAAAAAGGACGTCGACAGATGTTTTTGATGAACGGCAATGATGTGCTGGAGGCTTATGATTTTGAGCTCGGCTTTGCGCCAGCAGGTCATAAACAGGTCGAAGGTGACGGTAAAACGCCGGAAGGTGCTTATTTCATTGACCGTAAGAACCCAAACAGCAGTTTCTATCTTTCTATCGGAATTTCATACCCGAACGCTGCTGATCGCGCCCGCGCCCGTGAACTTGGGCGTCGGCCTGGGGGTGACATATTTATCCACGGTACACCGCGTGAAAAACGCAGCACTGAGGACTGGACCGCAGGCTGCATAGCTGTTCGGGATCGTGAAATGGAAGACATCTACGCAATGGTGAACGTCGGAACGCCGATTTTTCTTTATGCGTAAGC
>DQCL01000278.1:25943-26762 GCA_003533975.1 Octadecabacter sp.
CCGTTGCTCTCTTGGAACCAAGAGAAACCCAATTCGTTGGCTTCTGAATTCAGCAAAACGGCACGAGTGCTGGGTTCCCGCATCCACGCACCAAGCGTTTCGAGCTCGGTTTCGTAGGTCTCGGAGATCGTTTCGCCAGTCAGCGCACCGCCGTAGCCAACACGGCGAAGGCGATCGAGCGGAGATGAACCGTCAGAACCAAAGTGCCAGGGGCGGTTCTGAACCGACATATCGCGGGAATGGGTCGCTGCCGCGGCGTTTAATTGGGCATTCAGTTGGACTGATTGTGCGCCAGCAGATTGGCGCAGCGCATTCAGGCCGTCCAAAACACGGAACTGAATGTTATCAGTGTCTTGTTCGCTGATTCGATAGATTTGCGTAACAGGTAGACCATCGGGGCCAATTGCAGCTTGGGTGCCGCCACAAGAAGCCAAACCAAAAGCCATAGAACCAAGAATGAATGAACGGCGAAGCATATGAGTACCTTTATCGATTTCATTTGCCATATCCGTTCAGGCGATACGTTTCAAACCCACATCGGTGTGATGCAGGGCAAATCATGCTACTTTGGGTGTTGAGCGCGGCAATTTCGCCATACTTTCCAGAACCATAGAAACCAACTTGGGCTGACATCATCTTTGTGCGAAGAAACCCGAAAAGCTTAGCGTTTGTAGGGACGGACCAGATTATTCGCTTGGTTTCACAACACACGCATAACCGGATGGCGTTCGTCAAATGAATGCATCGGGCTGTTTACAAAAAATTCCAGTGCTTTTGGGATAGCGGATGTGGCACTCAAGTGTTGCTGATATGACGACA
>DQCL01000026.1 GCA_003533975.1 Octadecabacter sp.
CGTGATCGACACGGGCATCTTTTCCAGCACAAGATCAACCACAGAAACCGATCGAAAATAGCTCTCACCGAAATCAAAACGCATGTAGTCCCACATCATCAGGAAAAAGCGTTCGATTGAGGGGATCGGGACGGAGTTACAGGCGTCTGCGCGCAAGTCCGGCTCGCCGGTAAAGCCGGCGTCGCAGACGATACGGGCGAAGTTAAACTCGACCTGCAGCTCATCCAAGAATTCTTGCGGCAACCCGCGCGAAGCAACGCTATCGCCGCTCTCGTTCTCGACAAGCTCGTTACCTCCCCCCGAGATGCCCTCAAATACATCGCCGCCGCCTTCCATCTGCGCGATGATCTGGTCAATTGGCCCGCCGGGGACAAACTGGATCAGCACGAAGTTGACGATCATGATCCCAAGCAATGTCGGGATCACAAGTAGCAATCGTTTGAGAATATAGGCGCCCATTTAGTGCGTAGCCTTTGTTTTTATTGCTGTCCGCGTGAAGGGTCTAAAACGCCCCTGCTGCTTTCAGTTCTTCTGCTCTTTGCGCGTTGTACCACCAGAATGACAAATGACCCAACGAGAAAGGTGGCAATGTGTCGGGGTATTCGTACATGTCATAATAGGCCACTGTGTGAACAGATTTGTACCATTGCGGCACCCAAAACCCTTCGGCGCGCAGCACCCGGTCAAGCGCATGGGTCGCCGTGGTCAATTCCTCAATTGTCGCGGCATCAATAACAGCTGGCATGAGACGGTCGATCGCCTCGTTTTTCAGCCCCATCAGGTTGCGCGAACTATCATCAGCAGTTTCGGTTGCAAACCACTGTCGCAAAAACACGTTGGGTTCAAATCCTTGGGTCATTGTGTGGGTGACAATGTCAAAATCGGACGGCGCGTCCAGACGTTCAACGTATTGTGCGTAATCCACGCGATTGAGGAACGCGTTTATCCCAAGACGTTGAAGGCTTTCTACATAGGGATTGACGATACGTTCAAACGATGGCGACGCGATTAGGAACTCGACCTCCAATGCCTGGCCGTCCTTGCGGCGCACTCCATCGTCCCCCGCTATCCAGCCAGCTTGATCCAACAGGTCTGATGCAAGGCGCAAGTTGCCACGGTCAGACGGGCGGCGTGCATCGGATGTGGGGGGGAGAACTGCCCCGTCTTTCAAGATGGATGCATCCAGCAAGCCGTCATCAACAAGCGGTTGCAAAATCGCAATTTCGCCATCTGACGGCACGCCACGCGCCTGTAAATGAGAATTTTGCCAGAAGGATTCAACCCGATCATATATCCCGTAAAACAGCGTTTCATTGGACCATTCGAAGTTGAACATGAGGCGGATCGCCTCGCGGACCTTTGGGTCCTGAAATTTCGGTTCCCGCAGGTTGAAAATAAACGCCTGCGCGGATCCGATACTCCCGTCTGGCAGCTCTTCGACACTTATCCAGTCGTTTTCAACGGCAGGGAAATCATATCCAGTTGCCCATTGCAGCGATGAATTTTCGTTGCGGAACGTATATTCCCCCGCCTTGAACGCTTCGAATGCGGCGGCGGCATCGGTGAAATATTCATAGCGAATGGTTTCGAAATTAGCCTGACCAATATTGAACGGATGCTGCGCGCCCCACCAATCGGGGTCGCGCGCATAAATTATTTGTCGGTTGGTATCAAAACTGTCGATGACATAGGCACCTGTTCCTAGGAAAGGCACATCGGTGGATTCATCGAGCCTCGCACCAGTTTCATCAAACCAAGCCCTGGAAAACCCGCGTGTTGTTCCAGCAAAGCCAACGACATCACGCCGTGGAGCTTCTGGCGTAAAGTTGAATTTGATACGGTAGGTGTCCAGCACCTCAACCCCGACGACAAACGAAGCGACAACGGCCACATACTCCGGCAACCCTTGCTCCATGATGAGGTTGTGCGAAAACGCAATGTCATCTGCGGTAAGCGGCGTCCCATCGGAAAACGTGATGTCATCACGCAAGTTGAAGATAACCCAATCCTTGCTCTCGGGATATTCCATCGTTGTACACAGGTAACAATAGGACCCATACGGATCATCCGCTGTCGCTGTGAGAATACTTTCGTACAAGACGGCCGTGCCAGCCGCAGCCGCGCCGTCGCGCGCGAAATTGTTGAAGGTGTCGAATGTCCCTTGAGCCGCGACACTTATTTCGCCACCTTTCGGCGCATCGGGGTTCACATAGTCTAAATGCACCATATCAGGGCCGTACTTAAGTTCCCCGAAGTTGGTGTAACCGTGCGAAACGATGATTTCTTCATGACTTTCAGCCCGCACCAGAGTTGCGGCCCCAAATGCCAATAGTGAACCGGCAAGAAGGAGGCCCAGTTTAGACACACCTGCGTTTTGCGGTTTTGTTACGACTTTGGCGGAACAACGCTGGTGTTTGGTCATGGGGCACTCCTGAATTTGGGCATATCTTGCAGACTTCAGCGTAGTGCGCGAGATGCGCAACATTCAAGTTGAGAATGCGTGAGATACCCGTGATCACGCAAGGTTTAACCGCTAAACGCAAAAAGGCCGCTCCAATCGGAACGGCCTTCGCAAAAACAATGTGTGACGATTAGTTGTCGAGGGTATCGAGATACGCAATCAAGTTCGCGCGATCTTGGATCTTGCGCATGCCGTTGTACGTCATAGCCGTGCCTGGTGCATAACCACGTGGGTTTTCAAGGAAAGCGTTGAGGCTTTCAGGCGTCCAGATGTCCGCAACAGCAACAAGTGAACCTGAGTAGCCGAAATCAGCTTCAGTTCCAACATTGCGGCCAACGACACCGTAAAGTGATGGCCCCGTGCTGTTTTCGCCAGCTTCCAGTTTGTGACAGGAAGAACAAGCGCGCCATTGGCCTTCGCCTGCAGCTGCATCAGCCATCGCGTACACTTCTTCAAATGAAGGGCCTTCTTCGACGGGCTCGTCGGAGGCTTCGTTACCTTCTACGGGGATTACATAGGCTTGCTCATGATCGCCGTGCCCACCTGCGTGATAAATTTCTTCGGCGGCCCACTTGCCAAGCAAAAAGACCAAGAACGTGCCGCAAACTGCGCCCAGAACTTTGGTCATTGTCATTGTGTCGAACATGTCGCGTTCCATTTTCTTCCTGATTCAGCAATCATGTATCCGCTTCCCCCGCCAATGATCAAGGTGTAGCACCGCGACCAAATGCCCATTTTAGAGAAACTTGGGGAAATCGGGGGTTAAAGATGGCCAAACGCATCGCATTTCAGGGTGAACCGGGCGCATACGGGCACCAAGCCTGTGTCGAAGCGCGCCCCGATTACGAACCTTTACCCTGCCCGACGTTTAACGCCGCGATTGAGGCTGTGCGAAAAGGCGACGCTGACCTTGGTATGATTGCGGTTGAAAACTCGACCTATGGGCGTGTTGGCGACGTGCACACGCTGCTCCCTGAAAGTGGGCTGCATATCATCGACGAAGCCTTCGTGCGGGTGCATATCAACCTGTTGGGCAAACCTGGTGCGCAAGTTGACCAAATTAGAACGGCTGCGGGCCATATCGTGATCCTTCCGCAATGCGGAAAGTTTCTGCGCGAAAAAGGCATCGCACCCATCATCAGCCCTGACAATGCACGTGCCGCAATGGACGTCGCAGCAGGAGAAGACATGACGGCCGGCGCATTGGCATCAGAAATGGCTGCCGAAATATACGGTCTCAACGTTCTGGCGCGTCACATCGAAGACCATGACCGCAACACGACGCGATTCTTGATTATGTCCCGTGAGCCTGACCTGTCTCGACGTGGCAAGCACGGTATGGTCACGAGTTTCGTGTTCCGCGTCCGCAACATTCCAGCCGCGCTATACAAAGCAATGGGCGGTTTCGCGACAAATAGTGTCAACATGACCAAGCTGGAAAGTTACATGGTAGACGGCTCATTTACCGCCACCCGGTTTTATGCCGATATCGAAGGTCATCC
>DQCL01000138.1:0-15432 GCA_003533975.1 Octadecabacter sp.
TTGGCGCTGTTTGTGAAGTCTGACTACGGCGATGCGGGCGTTCCGATGTTAACGGAAACCCATGGCCGCAGAGTTACGCGCAACCATATCCTCGCGTATTGCGTGCCTTTGGTTTTGGTGGCATTCGCGCTGGGCTTTACCTCTATCGGCGGGCCGTTTTACTTACTCGTTGCTTTGGTGCTGAATGTTTGGTTTCTGACGGGGTGCTACGCCATTTGGAAGCGCACGGATGCAGACAGTGAAGCTGACAAGCACGCTGTTGAGCGCCGCACATTTATTGTCTCTATTTACTATCTATTCGGCCACTTTAGTGCGCTGATGGTTGAAGCGCTGCTGCGCAGCTATGGCCTTACGTCTTGGGCGGGGTGGTAACATGGCGATAAGAGCAGAACATGAGATCCATTCACGCCGCAAAGGGCGCAACATGGGTGTTGGCCTGCTGCTGCTGGGCTTTATTGGAATTGTCTTCGGGCTGACCGTCGTAAAGGTGCTTGGCCTGACAGACATCCGCCAATTGGAACGGTTCGATCACGTCGCACGACCGCAGCTTGAGCCGGGTGCATTGGAAGCGGCGGAACAACGCGCTGTTGATCTGGAAGCGTCGTCTAACGCGGAGGCCAGCGAATGATGAGCCTCAACCCGTTTAACCGTATCCCAGACGGGCCGAACCGCACCGCGGCACAAGCTGTAAGCGTTGTTGTTTTGATGGGCGCGTTGTCTTGGGCGTCTGTACCGTTTTACGACTGGTTCTGCCGTGTCACTGGTTTTGGTGGCGTGACGAATATCGCCGCAAACGGAAGCGAGACGATTTTGGATCAGACCATAACCATCCGCTTTGAAAGCGCGCTTGCTGCCGACATGCCGTGGAATTTTAAACCTGTACAGCGTGAAATGGACGTGCGCATCGGTGAAACGGTTCTGGCGTTTTACGAGGCAACGAACCCAACGGATGAGCCCATTGCGGGCACCGCGTCCTACAACGTCGCCCCTTACGAGGCTGGCGCGTTCTTTGACAAGATTGATTGCTTTTGCTTCGAACAACAAATCCTGCAACCGGGTGAAACGATCAGCATGCCGGTGTCATTCTTCGTCGATCCGGCGATCGTGGATGACCGTGAAGGGCAGTATGTGCATACGATTACTTTGGGCTATACGTTCCACAAGAACGATTTGCCTGTAGACTACCAACAAGCCGCACTGGAAACAGTGCAATCGACAGACCTGAATCAATAAGACCAACGCCGTAAGGGGACGAAACTCATGGCCCATGAAAAGAACCACGACTACCACATCCTACCGCCATCTGTTTGGCCACTTCTGACAGGGGTTTCTGTCTTTGTCATGCTGTTCGGCGCCGTTCTCTGGATGGATTCCAGCGACAGCCCGTACATTTTCCTGATGGGCTTTTCTGGCGTGGTGTATTGCATGTACGGGTGGTGGTCTGAGGTTGTCGTTGAGGCACACCAAGGCGACCACACACCGGTCGTCAGCATTGGCCTGCGTTACGGTTTCATCATGTTCATCATGTCCGAGATCATGTTCTTTGCCGCTTGGTTCTGGTCCTTCTTCAAACACGCGATGTACCCGATGGGCCCACAGTCCCCTGCGATTGATGGTCAGTTTCCACCGGCGGGCATTGAAACGTTTGACCCTTGGCATTTGCCACTGATCAACACGTTGATCCTGCTATGTTCTGGTGCTGCGGCGACTTGGGCGCACCACGCGCTTGTGCATGAAGACAACCGTGAAGACGTAAAGTCCGGCCTGATCCTTGCTGTCGTTCTGGGCGTGATTTTCACCGTCTTCCAAGCCTATGAATACAGCCACGCGGCCTTTGGTCTTGCGGGCAACATTTATGGCGCGAACTTCTTCTTGGCGACTGGCTTCCACGGCTTCCACGTCATCATCGGAACGATCTTCCTGTTCGTCTGCTACCTGCGCGTTCGTCGCGGCCACTTCACGGCCAAGCAGCACATCGGTTTCGAAGCTGCTGCATGGTACTGGCACTTCGTTGATGTTGTATGGTTGTTCCTGTTTGCAGCCGTCTACGTCTGGGGCCAGTAAGCAGACTTGACCTAAGGCTTTTCACACGACAAGACGCGCAAGGATAACTCCTTGCGCGTCTTCTTATTTGGGACATCAACTATGCGGAAATTTCTCTTTCCTCTTGTGATCGGCCTCGGCGGTCTTGTCGTGCTGCTTTACCTTGGTTTCTGGCAGTTGGACCGGCTGGAATGGAAGATGGGCGTGATCGAGGATATTGAAACACGCCTCGAAGCCGATGCTGTTCCGCTTCCGAATGATCCGACATTTGAGGCAGACAATTATCGCACAGTTATCATGCAGGGTGCAGCGACAGGTGAAGAGATCCGCTTTCTTGATAGCGGCACGGCTGCGGGTACGGGACATCGCATTATATCGGCTTTTGAAACTGTTGGCGGTCGCCGCGTCATGCTGGATCAAGGGTTGCTGCCGCTTTACGCTGATGACGAACAGCCCTTGCTTGATGAAGTTACAGTGCAGGGGAACTTGATTTGGCCGGATGACATTTCTGACCAAGCACCCCAAGACGGTGAATGGTATGCCCGTGATGTTGCAGCAATGGCTGAAGCGCTCGGGACGGAACCGGTTTTGGTCGTGCTCTACGCGGCGACCAAGTATGATCGCCGCCTAACGCCTTTGCCTGTGGACACACGCACTATCAAAAATGACCATCTAGAGTATGCAATCACTTGGTTCTTGCTGGCAGTTGTTTGGTTTGCAATGACATCCTTCTACACCGCGCGACTTCTGCGCCAGAAAGACGACTGATATGAAATACGTTTCTACCCGTGGCACCGCACCTGAACTGACGTTTGAAGAGGCGATGATGACCGGCCTTGCACGCGATGGCGGGCTTTATGTGCCGGACGTGATCCCGACGTTGAGCCATGAAGACATCGCTGCGATGGCAGGGCAGTCATATGAGGAAATCGCGTTCACAGTCATGCGCCCATTCATTGGCGACACGTTTACGGACGACGAATTTCGCGATCTGATTGAGGCGGCCTATGCGGGGTTCAATCACGCAGCCCGCGCGCCGCTGAAACAGCTGGATTCCAACCACTTCTTGTTGGAATTGTTCCACGGTCCGACGTTAGCGTTCAAAGATTTTGCGATGCAGTTGATCGGGCAGATGTTCCAAGCCTCCCTCACACGTTCCGGCAAGCGTATCACGATTGTTGGCGCGACGTCCGGTGACACAGGGTCCGCTGCGATTGAAGCCTTTCGCGGCCTCGACAACGTTGATGTCTTTATCCTGTTCCCGCATGGTCGTGTCTCTGAGGTGCAGCGACGCCAGATGACAACTCCTGTTGAAAGCAATGTGCATGCACTGGCGATGGACGGCGATTTCGATGATTGCCAAGCAGCCTTGAAAGATATGTTCAACGATTTCGAATTCCGCGACGGCGTGAACCTCGCAGGGGTGAATTCAATCAACTGGGGCCGCGTTCTGGCGCAGGTTGTTTATTATTTCTCCTCTGCCGTCAGTCTTGGCGCGCCGCATCGCAAGGTGAGTTTCACCGTCCCGACAGGCAATTTCGGGGACATTTTCGCAGGCTATATCGCCAAACGTATGGGGTTGCCGATTGATCAATTGGTGATTGCCACGAACCAGAACGACATTTTGCACCGCACGCTGGAAACTGGCGCGCAGGTGAAGGAAGGCGTGACCCCGTCCATTTCACCGTCGATGGACATTCAGGTGTCATCCAATTTCGAACGTGCATTGTTTGAGGCCTATGGGCGTAACGGCGGGGTCGTTGCTGAGCAAATGGATGAGCTGAAAGAAAAGGGCGCGTTCACGATTTCCCAAGGTGCCATAGACATGTTGCGCGATACATTTGCATCGGGTCGTGCGTCTGAGGACGAAACCTATGCGACGATCAAAACCGAGCTGATGCTATCTGGCGAGTTGCTTTGCCCACACAGCGCTGTTGCAGTTACCGTCGCAGGCGACCACCTCGGCGCGACACCGATGATCACTTTGGCAACGGCACACCCTGCGAAATTCCCCGCAGCGGTAGAAAAGGCGACGGGCCAGTTCCCTGAGTTACCACCACACATGGCCGACCTGTTTGAGCGTGACGAGCGCGTCACGCGTGTGCCAAACGATCTAAAAGCACTGCAAACCCTTATCAAAGAGCGGATCCAAAATTGACCGTCCAACAGCACACGCTTTCCAACGGGTTTCGTATCGTCACGGAGCAGATGCCGGGACTTCAATCCGCGTCAATCGGAATATGGGTCACAGCGGGAGGGCGCCACGAACGTGCTGACCAGAACGGTGTTGCGCATTTCCTTGAGCATATGGCGTTCAAAGGCACAGAGCGGCGATCGGCATTGCAGATTGCAGAGGCGATTGAAGATGTTGGTGGCTATATTAACGCCTACACCTCGCGCGAGATGACGGCCTATTACGCGCGCGTACTGGAAAACGACGTGCCACTGGCGCTGGATGTTATTGCCGATATTTTGTTGAACCCAGTGTTCGACCAGAGCGAAATCGAAGTTGAACGCGGTGTGATTTTGCAAGAGATCGGCCAAGCACTGGACACGCCCGACGATATTATCTTTGATTGGCTTCAGGAAGAGGCGTTCCCGAACCAAGCTTTGGGCCGCACGATTTTGGGCCCGAGCGAGCGGGTCAGCGCGTTCTCGCGCGGTGATTTGTCCGACTTCATTGGCGAGCATTACGGGCCCGACCAGATGATCCTGTCAGCGGCTGGCGCGGTAAACCCTGATGAGTTGTTGGCACTTGCGGAAAAGCTATTTGGCCATTTGCCCGCGCGTTCCCAACCAAGTGCTGCTGAACCTGCAGCCTTTGCTGGCGGTGAGAAGCGTGTGAAAAAGGGGTTGGAGCAAGCGCATTTCGCACTGGCATTCGAGGGGCCAGATTACCGCGACCCAGGCATTTACGCGGCGCAAATCCACGCGATTGCGATGGGTGGCGGCATGTCGTCCCGCCTGTTTCAGGAACTGCGGGAAAACCGCGGGCTTTGCTACACGATTTTTGCCCAAGCTGGGGCATATGCCGACACAGGAATGCTGACCGTTTATGCTGGTACATCGTCCGAGCAACTGGGCGAGCTGGCGATGCTGGTTGCGGATGAGCTGAAACGCGCAGCCGACGATATGTCGGCCCAAGAAGTGGCCCGCGCACGCGCGCAGATGAAAGCCGGCATGTTGATGGGGCTAGAAAGCCCGTCGAACCGCGCGGAACGCCTTGCGCGTATGGTTGCGATTTGGGGTGACGTGCCGCGCATTGAGGACACGATTGAGCGTATCGACGCCGTAACAACAGGCGATGTGCGCGCCTTTGGTGGCAAGCTGATCACGGATGCAGGAAGCGCGATGGCCCTTTATGGCCCGATCGAAAATGCCCCTGCACTTGAAGTTTTGAAGGCGAGGCTGGTTGCCTGATGCTTCGGGCGCGCAAAAAGGTTCGTCTTGAAACCGAACGGTTGACGCTGCGCCCGCCGATCCATTCAGATTTTCGCGCGTGGTCCGCGTTGCGCCAAGAATCCGCGGATTTTCTAAAACCGTGGGAACCAACATGGGCGCCCGACCATTTAACCCGCAAAAGCTTCACCAATCGTGTTTATTGGGCGCAACGGTCGGTGTCGAATGGCACGGCGTTGCCGCTGTTTATTTTCCGGCGGAGCGATGAGGTGTTGTTGGGGGCAATCACGCTGGACCATATCCGCCGTGGGCCTGCACAAGCTGGCACAACTGGTTATTGGATCGGTGAGGCGTTCGCGCGGGAAGGCTATATGCGTGAGGCGATTGAGGCCGTTGTTCATTACGGGTTCACGACGCTGGACTTAAGCCGCATCGAAGCGGGGTGTTTGGAAGAGAACAAGCCGTCGCGTGCATTACTTGAAAAGTGTGGATTTAAGTACGAAGGCGTGGCGCAGGCGTATTTGCAGATCAACGGGCGCTGGCGCAATCATGTTTTGTACGCCAATTTACGCCATGACCGGCGTGGAAAGACAAATGTGGGATGAGCTAACGCTCAGCGCGTGCCGCGGGCGTCGGCGCCCTGCAGAAACGTAAAAAGGTTGGGGGGCTAGCCCCCGTCGCGAGCGACTCCCCCAGGATATTTATGAGACAAAGACAAACAGGGAAACTGATATGGCTTTGAATTCTGCGACCGAGGCTTTTGTAGAGCGGTTGGGTGAGATCCTTCCTGACGTGGCGTTCGCGGCGGATCCCGCTGGATTCTTGGTGGAGCCGAGGGGGCGTTGGGTCGGGCAGGGCGTTGTTGTGTCGCCTGCCACGACGGGTGAGGTTTCGGCGGTTTTGGCCGCGTGTTTCGAGGCCTCTGTTGCGGTCGTTCCGTATTCGGGTGGGACCGGATTGGTCGGCGGGCAAGTGCTCGAAGATGGACCTGTGCCAGTTGTTTTGTCGCTGGCGCGGATGAATGGAATTCGGTCGGTCTATCCAGACGAAAATGTGATTGAGGTCGATGCCGGTGTGATTTTGCATGACGTGCAGATGGCCGCGGCGGACGTTGGGCGGTTGTTCCCGCTTTCGCTGGCCTCCGAGGGGTCTGCGCGGATTGGAGGGTTGTTGGCGACCAACGCGGGCGGGTTGAATGTGATCCGGTATGGCAATGCACGCGCACAGTGTTTGGGTGTTGAGGTGGTTTTGGCTGATGGCACCATTTGGAACGGTATGAGCCGCCTTCGCAAAGACAACACAGGCTATGATTTACGGGACCTGATGATTGGGTCGGAAGGATCGCTTGGCATCATTACAGGTGCGTCTTTGCGGCTGATGCCGCGCCCGACTGAGGAAGCGACGGCGATGTTTGCTGTGCCGTCGCCAAAGGCCGCCGTTTCACTGTTGGGGGTGGCGGGAGAGCAGCTAGGCGAAACCATTTCAGCGTTTGAGTTAATTCACCGCCAGGGGTTGGATTTTCTGGAAGAGGTGGCGATAGATCACAAACGCCCATTTAGGGACACGCCAGAATGGTCGGTCTTGATGAAGGTTGGTCTGCCTGCGGGACAATCACCACAAGGGGCGCTGGAAACGTTGTTCGAAGCGGCGGACGGGTTGGTGTCTGACGGTGTGATTGCCCAGTCAGGCCAGCAGGCGAAGGCGCTTTGGGATATTCGCGAAACGATTCCTGAGGCGAACAAGCGCATCGGGTCCATCTCGTCGCATGATATTTCGGTGCCAATTTCATGTGTGCCGGAATTCATTGAGCGCGCACCTGCAATGCTGGCTAAGATTGGCGATTTTCGGATCAATTGTTTTGGCCATTTGGGGGACGGGAACCTGCATTACAACGTGTTCCCGCCAAAGGGGCGCGACCGTTCCGAATTCGTTGAACAACGCGACGCGATTAAGGCCGCTGTGCATGATCTTGCGCACTCATTCGGCGGATCGGTCAGCGCTGAACATGGGATTGGGCGGTTGAAAGTGAGTGACCTTGAAACCTACGGCGACCCGGCAAAGCTGTCGATGATGCGGGCCATTAAGGACGCGTTGGACCCGCGCGGGATAATGAACCCCGGTGCGGTATTGCGGGCCAAATAGGGGCGTGACCTTGCGCCGCTTGGCCGCGCGCCGTATGACGGCGCGGACTAAGAAACTAAGGACAGATTATGCCAGTTCTGGTGATGAAATTCGGCGGCACGTCAGTGGCGACCGTTGATAAAATCAAGCGGGCGGCCAAGAAGGTCGGCGTTGAGGTTTCCAAGGGCTACGACGTGATCGTTATCGTGTCGGCGATGTCCGGTGAAACGAACAAGCTCGTGGGTTTTGTGAACGACACCTCGCCGCTTTATGACGCGCGTGAATACGATGCGATTGTGAGTTCTGGCGAGAACGTGACAGCGGGCCTGATGGCACTGACGTTGCAGGAAATGGACGTACCGGCGCGCAGCTGGCAAGGCTGGCAGGTTCCGGTTAAGACCACGTCGGCGCATTCATCCGCACGGATTGAGGAAATCCCGACAGACAACATCACCGCGAAATTCGGTGAAGGTATGAAGGTCGCTGTTGTTGCAGGTTTCCAAGGCGTGAGCCCCGAAGGGCGCATCACGACGCTGGGTCGTGGCGGTTCGGATACGACGGCGGTTGCTTTTGCCGCCGCTTTTGAAGCGGAACGTTGTGATATTTATACCGACGTTGACGGTGTTTACACGACGGACCCGCGTGTCACGGATAAGGCACGTAAGCTCGACAGGATCGCGTTTGAAGAGATGCTGGAACTGGCGTCTCTTGGCGCAAAGGTGTTGCAGACACGCTCGGTCGAATTGGCGATGCGCTACAAAGTGCGCCTGCGCGTGCTATCATCATTTGAAGAACAATCTGACGAAGCCGGAACGCTCGTCTGTGCGGAGGAAGAAATTATGGAATCCAATGTAGTAGCGGGCGTGGCATTTAGCCGTGACGAAGCAAAAATGACGCTTATTTCGGTGGCTGACCGCCCTGGTATTGCCGCAGCAATTTTCGGACCATTGGCCGAAGCGGGTGTGAACGTCGATATGATTGTTCAGAACATCTCTGAGGAGGGGCGCACGGATATGACGTTCTCTTGCCCAATTGACCAAGTGAAGCGTGCGCAAAAGGCGATGGAAGACGCCAAGGCGAAAGATCACATCAATTTCCACGATATAGTTGCGGATACGGATGTGGCGAAGGTGTCTATTGTTGGTATCGGGATGCGCTCACACGCGGGTGTTGCGGCCAAGATGTTCTCAACGCTGCGGGATGAAGGCATCAACATCAAGGTTATCACAACGTCCGAGATCAAAACGTCCGTGCTGATTGATCGCAAGTACATGGAGCTTGCCGTGCAAGCCTTGCACGACGCGTTTGAGTTGGAAAAAGCAGCATGAACCTGATTGTTCGCCCCATTGAATTGGCGGATCATGCCGCGTGGGATGAGCTGTATCAGGCCTACGCTGAGTTCTATGGCGTTGCGCAAACCGCCGATATGCGTGAGCGTGTTTTTGGTTGGCTGACAACCCACGCCCATGAGGTGAACGGTTTTTGTGCAGTGCTTGACGGAACCCTTGTGGGAATTACCCATTACCGCGTTTTCGCACGACCGTTGGCGGCTGCCACTGGGTTGTTTCTGGATGATCTGTTCGTTTCACCAAGCGCGCGTGGAACCGGTGCCGCAGGCGCACTGATTGATGCGGTGCGTGACACGGCGAAATCGGACGGCCACAGCGTTGTTCGCTGGATAACGGCAAAGGACAACGCACGTGCGCGTGGCCTTTACGACAAGATCGCCAATGAAACGGCTTGGGTCACCTACGATCTAAACGTCTAAAATTCGGGCAGCGTGCGCAACCTTCGCGTGTTTCACCCCATTGCGACCCTAGGCGTGGGCCTATAGTCTTCGATGTGAAGGCGCTGGGGGACTGAATGCCACAAGGTTTCGAGACTGAAAGCCGCAAGCTGCTTGTGCGTCTACGTGACGTCATGGCCAGCGGTGAGGCAGGCCAAGCACGCTTGGATGAAATCGTGCGCCTTATTGCGACTTCAATGCGCGCAGAGGTTTGTTCTATATACCTTTTCCGTGACGCTGAAACTTTGGAATTATGCGCAACTGAGGGACTACAGCAGGAAGCTGTTCACCAAACACGGATGCGTTTGGGTGAGGGTCTGGTTGGGCGTGTCGCCAAGTCTCGCCAAGTTGTTAACACAGCCGATGCGCCATCCGAACGCGGGTTCCGGTACATGCCGGAAACAGGCGAAGAACGGTATTCCAGTTTTTGCGGTATTCCGGTGCAGCGCGTGGGCGAAACGATGGGGGTTTTGGTCGTTCAGAGCCGCGATTCCCGTGAATACACCGCCGACGAAGTCTACGCTTTAGAAGTCGTCGCAATGGTACTTGCCGAGATGAACGAGCTTGGTGCCTTCACCGGTGAGGGTGCTGCGATGCGTGCACGCCATCAAGAACCGATCATGTTCAAAGGGCTTGTGGGCCAAGAGGGTGTCGCAGGCGGTAACGTTTATCTGCATGAACCGCGTGTGGTCGTGACGAACGTTGTCTCAGATGACCCCGAAGTCGAGCTGACACGCCTGCGTGAGGCCGTCGATTCTCTGCGCATTTCTGTCGATGACATGCTGACGCAGACGGCGACGGTGAACAACGACCAAAAGCAGGTGCTTGAAGCCTACCGTATGTTCGCCAATTCGCGCGGTTGGATGAAGCGGATGGAAGCTGACATTGACCAAGGCTTGTCCGCCGAAGCCGCTGTAGAAAAAGAGCAATCCATTGCGCGCATGCGGATGCAATCCGCTGATAGCTATTTGCGTGACCGTCTCCATGACCTTGATGATTTGTCCAATCGGTTGCTGCGTATCCTGACGGGACAGGGTGGCCATGCCACCGGTGCAGATATGCCTGACAACCCCGTCCTTGTGGCCCGCAATATTGGCCCTGGTGAGCTGCTGGAATACGGTAAGAAAATTAAAGGCATCGTTCTGGAAGAAGGATCCGTTGGGAGCCATGCAGCGATCGTTGCACGGGCTTGGGCGATCCCATTGGTGATCCGCGCGGCTGACATTACCGTACAGGCATTGAACGGCGATCAGATATTGGTGGACGGTGAACAAGGCATCGCGCATTTGCGCCCCGATGAGACCGTCAAAGCAGCCTTCAACGACAAAATGGCGATGCAGACAGCTGCGCAAGAACGCTACGCCAGCATCCGTGATCTCCCTGCGCAAACGCAATGCGGGAAGGTGATTTCTCTGGCTATGAACGCCGGACTAATGGCTGACTTGCCGTCGTTGCCAAGTTCAGGTGCTGAAGGTGTTGGGTTATTTCGGACGGAACTGCAGTTTCTTGTTCGCAGCAAAATGCCCAAACGTGCAGAGTTATCAGCGCTTTACGCGCGAGTAATAGATGCTGCGAACGGTCAGCGCGTGGTGTTTCGCACATTGGACATAGGGTCGGACAAGGTGTTGTCCTACATGAAGGCCAACGATGAACCAAACCCCGCAATGGGTTGGCGTGCGATCCGTGTTGGCCTCGAAAAGCCGGGCGTTTTGCGCATGCAGTTACAGGCGCTTATTCGGGCGGCGAATGGGCGGCCTTTAACGGTGATGTTCCCGTTCGTCGCACAACTTGAAGAATATCGCATGGCGCGTGCTGAATTTGACAAAGCGATGGAACGGGAACGTATCCTCGGGCATCCGCTGCCATCTTCGTTCGAAATCGGCGCAATGCTAGAGACGCCAAGCCTTGCGTTTGCACCGGATGTGTTTTTCCAAGAGGTCGATTTTATTTCGATTGGCGGCAACGATCTGAAACAATTTTTCTTTGCCGCGGACCGTGAAAATGAACGTGTCCGCCGCCGCTATGACACCCTCAATGTAAGCTTCCTGAGCTTCTTGGAACAGCTGATCACACGGTGTAACGCACACGGTACTTCGGCCAGCTTTTGTGGAGAAGACGCTGGCCGCCCGATTGAAGCGGTGGTTTTCGCAGCACTTGGTATGCGAAATTTCTCTATGCGGCCGGCCTCGATTGGGCCGGTTAAGCACCTTCTGCGACGTCTGAATTTGGATGAAGTGAAGGCTGTAATCGACGCATCCCGTACGCGTGGGGATCAATCTGTACGTGGTGCAGTAATGGACTACTTGCGCAAGCAGGTCTAAAGCATCTGCGCCTCAGGCTTTGAAAAGCGGTCTCTTTAGCTTCACGGCCTCTTGGGTAAACGCATCCGCGATTTGGTCCGGGCCATAGGTGCGCGCCAGTTTGCGGAGGCCGAAATGCACATGGGCGATCTCGGTGTAATACGTGACGAAGGTGTAGTTGGTCCCAGCACCAGCGGCGGCCCCCAAGACAGGAACGGTCTGAGTCGCCAGTTTTTGGCCCAGTACAGCGGCAAACTTCGGCGCGACTTTACTTATAAGCTTATTCACTGCGGCGCCGGATAACCCGATACGCGCCCCGATGAACGTTGTATCAACACCGTTGTCATCATCACCAGGCCCCCCTTTGCCGAAAACTTGCAGACACTGGGCGCGGGTCTCCATTGTGAGTGGATCTTCCCCGTGTTCAGCAGCGATTCCTTGAACCGCGCGGAAAATCACTGTCGTGGCCAAAGGAAGTTCCACAAGGGCGGTCGGCAAGCCGCCCAATCCCCCCAAAGCCCCCGACACAGTCGCAAGCGCCTTATGCGCCCGGTCCGTGGCGACAAAGCGGCCAACACCGCCTTGGCTGCGCCCTGCGGCATCATAACTGGCCCGAAGACCGCGCGTGGCGGCCGCATCAAGACGTTTTCGGGTGCGTTCAGGCAGCAATTTCATGCCGTCCTCGACTTGCCCGCCAAGGAAGGACACGACCTGCATTAACACGCCTGTGGCGTTGTCCTGACGCGTGGCGAGCGCGGCAATAAGTGCGCGTGCTTCATCATCAAGTTGGGCTACAGGGTCGTCAGGGTTAACGAGATGCATGGTCGTTGGTTCGGTTGTCATGCTTAACAAATGGGGTCTTTTGGGAGGTTTTCAATCCAAACGCTTTCGAACACGTCCTCGAATACCCGCCCAAGGCCCATGCCCCAGCACACGCGCTGGGTTCGTTGGAGGGGGCATCACCACGCCATTAAGCGGCTTGAACCCGAAGCGTTCGTAGTAAGGCGCATCGCCCACAAGCAGCACTCGCGGCCAGCCGGCAGGTCCTGCACGCTCCAATACGTCGCGTATTAAAAGACCGCCAAGACCTTCGCCCTGACGGGTCGGATGCACAGCAACAGGGCCAAGCAGCAACGCGCTATGGTCTTCGACGCGGATTGGCCAACACCGGATCGCCCCGCCGATAATGGCGTCGTCTGTCGCAAAAACACGGCAGAACGCGGGAATAGGGGTCACGTCATCGCGCAAGCGGTAGGACGACAACGCCTTTCGACCTGGCGCGAACGTCAGGTCATAGAGGCTTTCTATGCCCCACCAATCGTCAGGTGTTTCGTTGCGCAACTCCATAGGGTTAGATGAACCCGTGTTTCGCTTTCATTGCAAACAGGTTATGGGCGAAAATCAGTTGAACGAAGGATATCGCGTGTTTTACGAACCCAAAGACGGCCACGGGCTGCCACATAACCCATTCAATGCGGTTGTCACGCCGCGCCCGATCGGGTGGATATCCAGCCGCGGCGCGGATGGGTCGGACAATCTCGCCCCGTATTCGTTCTTCAATGCCGTGGCATATGAGCCGCCTCAGGTCATGTTTTCGTCCACGAGCGCTAAAGCTGATCGTGTGGATACCAAAGACAGTGTGGCCAATATCCGCGAGACAGGCGTATTTGCGGTCAATATTGTGGAGTATGCCATGCGCGATGCCATGAACCGCACCAGTGGGGGATGGGGCCGCGAAGTTGATGAATTCGTGGATGCGGGCATTGATAAGGCCGCGTGCCGCACGATTGATTGCGCATGTGTTGCAGGTGCGCCTGCGGTGCTGGAATGCCGTGTCACCCAGATCATCAAGATCGAAGGTGAGGCGAATTTCGCGGTGTTTGGTGAGGTTACTGGCGTTCAATTGCGCGATGACTGCATCAAAGACGGGCTATTCGATGTGACCCGTTTCCAGCCGCTCGCGCGGGGTGGTTATCGCGACTATTCCGTTGTGCGGGGCGTGTTCCAACTGGACCGCCCCGCATAAGTTTAGCGTTTAGTGGCCGCCGATGATGCCCGTCTTGACGGAATAATCGACTGCAATCTCGTAGTCAGGGTCATCGTCACTGTCGACAATCAGGTGGCCCGCTTTGGACAGTAATGAATGACAATCGTGGGTCAGGTGGCGCAGTTGGATAGACTTGCCCAGCTCTTCGTACTTTGCAGCGACATCTTCGATGGCTTGCAAGGCGGAATGATCCGCCACGCGAGAGCCCGCGAAGTCGATGATCACTGACTTGGGATCACCCTTAACGTCAAACAGTTCGACGAAACCATCTGAAGACCCAAAGAACAGCGGGCCGTTAACCTTATAGATTTTGGCCCCGTCTTCGGTTGTTTCAGTTTCTGCATGAATGCGGCGCGCGTTCGACCATGCATAGGCAAGTGCTGAAACGATCACGCCAACCACAACCGCAATCGCAAGGTTTGTCAGCACAGTGACGACGGTAACCAACACGATCACGAAGGCATCCATACGTGGCACTTTCGTCATGATCTTAAAGCTGTTCCACGCGAAGGTGCCGATCACGACCATGAACATCACGCCGACCAGTGCTGCGAGAGGGATCTTTTCGATCAAGCCAGACGCGAACAGGATGAACGCCAGCAAGAACAGCGCAGCAACGGTGCCCGCAATACGCGTGCGGCCGCCAGATTTTACGTTGATCATGGATTGACCGATCATCGCACAACCACCCATGCCGCCAAAAAAACCGGTGACTGTGTTGGCAACGCCTTGCGCGATACATTCTTGGCTTGCACCGCCACGTTTGCCAACGATTTCACCAACAAGGTTCAGCGTCAGCAGGCTTTCAATCAGGCCAATCGCCGCTAGAACAAGCGAGAATGGCAGGATAATCCACAGCGTCTCAAGCGTGAGAGGGACCATCGGAATGTGGAAAGGGGGCAGGCTGCCTTCGATACTGGCAAGGTCACCAACCAGCGGCACGTCAAGGCCAAGCCCGATCACAATGATCGCAATGATGCCAATTCCCGCAAGCGGGGCAGGGATCAGGTTTGTAACCTTGGGCCAAATCCAGATAATCGCCATTGTCAGCANNCCGCCATGTGCTGTGCCGGGGATTTGGAATTGACCGAGTTGCGCAAGAAAAATCACGATCGCGAGGCCGTTCACAAAGCCCAGCATCACCGGATGCGGTACAAGGCGAATGAATTTCCCCCAATGCATGAAGCCCACGACCAGTTGGATCAACCCCATCAAAACGATTGCGGCAAACAGGTATTCAATGCCATGCAGGGCGACGAACGCGACCATCACAACAGCCAAAGCACCTGTTGCACCGGAAATCATCCCCGGACGGCCGCCGATCAACGCCGTGATTAGGCCAACGATAAACGCAGCATAAAGGCCCACCAGTGGATCAACGCCCGCAACAAAGGCAAACGCCACGGCTTCGGGAACCAGCGCGAGCGCAACTGTAAGGCCTGACAGAATTTCGATCCGCAGACGATCCGGCGTCAGGTTTCGACCAGACGGTTTCAGATCGGCTTCTTCAAGACGATTAACAAAGCTCGCGAGCATGGATTGGCGCACAGGTTCACCTGAATAATTGGGGAGTGTTGCGCGCCGTGTAGACCAAGGGGTTTACGCTGTCACCCCCACACGGGCTATTCAGCCGCGCCCTTGCGTGACAATAACCAGAGCACTGCGACCCAGCGGAGCAGGTAATTGTAGAACAATGCGCCACTTGAAACTGCAAAGACCCAGACGGCATCGTCCAC
>DQCL01000138.1:15514-23693 GCA_003533975.1 Octadecabacter sp.
CTCTTTGCACGGCAAAGTTGTGAGACTGCAGAAGGGTTTTAATATGAAAACGAAAATTGGCATCATCGGCGGGTCTGGGCTGTATGACATTGACGGGTTGCAAGGCGCGGTTTGGGTGGATGTGGACAGCCCTTGGGGTGCGCCCTCTGATGCGATCTTGACGGGCACGTTAGATGGTACAGACATGGCCTTCCTGCCGCGCCACGGGCGTGGGCATGTGCATTCGCCCAGCACCGTGCCGTATCGCGCCAATATTGATGCGCTCAAACGGCTTGGCTGTACGGATGTGATTTCGGTATCTGCTTGTGGATCATTCCGCGAAGATATGGCGCCGGGTGATTTTGTGATCGTCAGCGATTTCATTGATCGCACCTTCGCACGTGAAAAGTCGTTCTTTGGAACGGGCTGTGTTGCCCATGTAAGTGTCGCTCATCCCGTGTGCCCGCGCCTTGGCGATGCTTGTGAGGCGGCAGGCAAGGCCGCGGGCGTGACGGTGCATCGCGGTGGAACCTATCTGGCGATGGAAGGGCCGCAGTTTTCCTCGCTTGCGGAAAGCAAGTTGTATCGGGATGTCTGGGGCTGTGATGTGATTGGAATGACCAACATGCCCGAAGCGAAACTCGCCCGCGAGGCTGAGCTTTGCTATGCGTCTGTGGCAATGATTACCGACTATGACAGCTGGCATCCCGACCACGGCAGCGTGGATGTTTCTGACATTATCAAAACGCTAGGCGCGAATTCGGCAGCGGCAAAGGCGATGGTTGCGTGGCTTCCTGCGCTGCTCGGCGGCGTGCGGGAGGCCTGCCCCCACGGCTGCGACCGCGCGTTAGAACATGCGATCATGACGGCCCCGGAGGCGCGTGACCCTGCGCTGTTGGCGAAGCTCGATGCGGTCGCAGGCCGGATTTTGTGATCCGTGTTTTGGCGGCAACTTTGTTCACCACATCTATCTCTGCACAGGAGTACATCGTCACGGACGGCCCATTGACCGACGGCGAATTTTACAACCTTGTGTCGTGTTCTGCGAGGCCGGGGCAGGGGTGCAACGAACCAATTGTTCACTGGGATCAACGGGTTGTGACCGTTGCATTCGAACCAATGGTCGCTTCGTATCCTACAGATTTAGCGCGTGAATTCGATCGCGTATTGGATACCTCAATCTCGCAAATCAATTCCGCCGCACCGGGGCTAAATCTGCGCCGCGTGGCTAAATCCCAATCCGCGAATGTGCGGCTTTTTTTGCAACCTATTCAATCCGGTGATGCCGTGCGTGGCACGGGCTATCGCGATCTGGACGGTACTCCAATCGGGGCCGCAATCGTGCAAATCTATTGGGACGATGACTTTAAGCTAACCGAAGCACTGATCGCGTTTGCAGGCGATATTCCCATCGATCAAGCGGGACCGATCATGCTTGAGGAGTTGACCCAAGCGATGGGCCTGATGACGGATATCCGCAATCCATACTACGAAACCCGCTCGGTTTTTTCCGAAGATAGCAATTCAGTCGCGAAACTGGGTGTACAAGACCGTGCTGCCCTGCGACTTCACTACCCAACCCCATGACTTACCCATAGGATCTGCCATGAAGACACCAACGAAAACTGTTCGCGATTACATTCGTACTATTCCAGATTTCCCACACGAGGGGATTATGTTTCGTGATGTGACAACGCTGTTCTCGCATCCGCGCGGGTTTCGCATGGCGATTGACCAGTTGTTGCACCCCTATGCCGGCGAGGACATCGATGTGGTCGTCGGGCTTGAGGCGCGCGGATTTATTCTCGGCGGCGCAATCGCGCACCAGCTTGGCAAAGGCTTTGTTCCAATCCGCAAAGAAGGCAAACTTCCGGGCAAAACGATCAAGCAGCCCTACACGCTCGAATACGGCGAAGCGGTCATGGAAATTCATGATGACGCGATTGAGGCGGGATCGAAGGTGTTGGTGGTGGATGATCTGCTGGCCACAGGTGGCACCGCTGAGGCAGGGATCAAATTGCTAGAACAACTTGGTGGTGAAGTTGTCGGCTGCGCCTTTGTGATCGACTTGCCTGAACTGGGCGGCCGCGAGAAGTTAGAAGCGCTTGGTATGGACGTTCATATTCTGTGTGAATTTGACGGAGAGTAGCGCTTAGTTCGTTTTGCGTTTGGGAACGAAGGGCAACGGCATCACCGGAACACCATCGTCAATGAGCTTTTTTGCATCATCAAGTTTCGATTCGCCCCAGATTGCGCGTTCGGGTGCTTCGCCGTCGTGCATCTTGCGCGCTTCGTTCGCGAAGTCTTTGCCGACATAGTCGCTATTGTCTTCCACCTCTTTGCGCAGCTTTGTCAGGGATTCTTCCGCGTCTGACATAGGTGCGCTCAAGTCGGTTTTGTTGCCTTTTGCGGGGACAGACGGTGCCATCAATGCGCGTGACACCGTGGTTGACCCGCAAACCGCGCAAGACAAATGCCCAGCCTTAGCCAAGGCATCAAATGCCTCGGAAGACTGGAACCAGCTTTCAAACTGGTGATCTTGATCACAGGTGAGCGTGTAACGGATCAATGGTGCCTCTTTGTTGTGTTGCGCAAGCCGTTCGCGCGAAATCAAACGGTTTCTGGACGAAAGCTAAGTATGATATTGCCCAATTCAAAGTCATCCACCATCGCCGCCGCCTTTTTGCGCGAGACCCACTTACGTTCTCGCTCTTTTTGCTCAGGCCAGGTGCGCAGGACCTTTTTAACACGAAGCGGATAGACGACGGCAATACAAGGTAAATCGTCTTCGGGACGCGCCTTATTATAACTGAATACACCGATGGGGCGTGGATGAATTTTGCCGCGCACGCCAGCTTCTTCGTAGGCTTCTTGCGCGGCGGCATCCATCGGGGTTTGGCCGTCCATAGGCCAACCTTTCGGAACGATCCAACGACCGGATCGGCGTGTCGTGACAATGCAAAACTGTAGCTTATCGTTCTTGATACGATAGCACAGGGCCGCGAATTGGGTTCGCAGGTCCGTTTTGGACGCATCCCCCAGTGCAATTTCCTGCTGTTGCAAACCTGACATGTTTGCTGATCCGCCTGTTGCCCTTCGCGCGCGTTGGTGCGCACAATTATCTCAGTAAGATGCTAAACCATATCCCGAACCTATTGCAAAGAATTGAAGGCATTAAGGGCAGCTATCTAGCTGTTTGTGCTGTAATCTGGGCGTTGTCTGCGCAAATCGTGCAGGCGGAGACGCTTAAGGTCTTTGCGGCTTCAAGTCTGCGTGACGCCTTGGGCGAGATTGCCACCGACTACGAGGCGCAAACCGGCACCTCGGTGGTGCTCGTTTTTGCGGCATCTTCAGCCGTGGCGCGGCAGGTCGCCCAAGGCGCACCAGCAGATGTGGTGCTATTGGCAGACAAAGATTGGGCCGACTGGTTACTGGCGGAAGGGGTCGTGTCAGAAGCCGCTCCATTTGCGACCAACCGCTTGGTCGTTGTTGGTCGCGAAGACACGCCCATCGCTGACGTGTCTGAATTAATCGCGAACTTAGGTGACGGCAGAATTGCAATGGCGCAGGTCGAAGCGGTCCCGGCTGGGCGATATGGCAAAGCGGCGCTGATCACGCATGGTGTATGGAGGGCGTTAGAGCCACAGGTCGTGCAGGCCTCAAACGTACGCGCAGCGCTGCGATTTGTTGAGCGTGGCGATGCCCGTTTTGGGATTGGCTACGCCAGCGACCTTGTTGCGCTCTCGGATCTTTCCGAGCTTTATTCATTTCCACCTGACACGCACCCTGAAATCATCTATTCGGGCGCCCATGTAACACCTAAGGGCGTCGATTTCATGTCTTATATTCAATCGGTTGAAGCACAAAATACACTGGCGCATTGGGGTTTTGAAGCTTTGGAAGTTCAGCAATGACGGACTGGCTCGGTCCCGCGGAATGGACGGCACTTTGGTTGTCGCTAAAGGTTGCGTTTTGGGCGACGCTGGCAAGCCTGCCGTTCGGATTTGCCGCCGCTTACGCTTTGGCGCGGGGTAACTTCTTCGGGCGGCAAGCGTTGAACGTTTTGGTGCATTTGCCGCTCGTGATGCCCCCTGTCGTGACCGGATACTTGCTGCTTCTCGGGTTTGGACGCTCAGGGCCGTTGGGGGAGCTTTTTGAGAACTTGTTCGGCATCATCTTCGCCTTCCGCTGGACCGGTGCCGCATTGGCGGCCGCGATTATGGGATTCCCTTTGATGGTCAGGGCAATCCGCTTGTCGCTTGAGGCGATTGACGCAGGGGTTGAGGAGGCGGCCGCGACATTGGGTGCATCCAACTGGCGGATATTACGCACGATAACGCTGCCCCTCGCATGGCCGGGGATACTGGCGGGCGCAATCTTGGGATTCGCCAAAGGCATGGGCGAATTCGGTGCAACGATTACATTTGTATCTAATATTCCGGGGGAAACCCAAACGCTTGCCTTGTCCATCGACACCCTGCTGGAAATTCCCGGTGGTGAACCTTTGGCGCTACGCCTTGCGCTTGTGTCCATCGCGATTGCTGCGGTTGCGCTTGTCACCTCGGAAGTCCTTGCGCAGCGGGTCAGCAAACGGAGGGCTTCGTGATGTTGAAGGTCTCAGTCGCCAAGTCCTTTGAGGGGTTCTCTCTCGATGTCGACTTCGAGGTGCCATCTGGAGTTACCGCGATTTTCGGGCCTTCGGGGTCGGGAAAAACCAGTATTATTCGTGCTGTTGCGGGGCTGTTGGCCTGTGATCGTGCTGAAGTTTCGCTTGATGGGGACGTGCTGTCGGGTCTGCCTCCACAAAAAAGAAATATGGGTTATGTATTTCAAGACGCTCGGCTTTTTCCGCATATGACTGTTCATAAAAACCTGCGCTATGGCGGTTCACATGACGAAGACGCGGTGATCGCGGTTCTCGGTCTCGGCGCTTTGCTTGAACGCCACCCGGCTTCTTTGTCCGGTGGTGAAAAACAACGGGTCGCATTGGGCCGCGCTTTGATGTCAGCGCCCAAGGTTTTGCTTCTGGATGAGCCTCTGTCAGCGCTCGATGGGCCGCGAAAGGCGGAAGTTTTACCCTACCTCGAAGCATTACGGGACCAAACCTCTATCCCGATCCTTTATGTCAGTCATGACATGGGCGAGGTGGCGCGGATGGCCAGCCGGATCTTGGTGATCGACCAAGGGAAGGTCGCACTTGCGGGCGACGTGCAAGATGTTTTGGCGGACCCCGCCGCCGTACCCTTCGTGGGACTTAGTGCGGCTGGCGCGATATTGACTGGGCGGGTTGTTGGACTCGCAGATGATGGCTTGTCCAAAATTGAAACCGGCGCAGGTGCGCTTTGGGTGCCCGGAGCGGTGGGGCGCACAGGAAGCCACGTGCGGGTCCGAATTCCGGCGCAAGACGTCATCCTGTCGCGTTCCGCCCCGAAAGATATGAGCGCGCTCAACGTGTTGTCTGTGACGATTGCAGCGCTTGAATACGGGAAAGGGCCTGGTGTGGCGGTGGCACTACAAGCTGGCGACGCAAGGTTACTTGCACGCGTTACAAAGCGATCCTGCGAGGGGATGAAGCTCAAACAGGGTGACGAAGTCTTTGCAATTCTTAAAGCAACAGCTATTGCGCCCTCTGACGTTAGCTAGCAGACCGTGCCAATTCGGTTGGATTAATTGAATGTCGGGTGGCAGTGCTTAGGTTCAGGCGTGCCACTGTGACGGTTTGCTGGTAGAAACGTGCCACAGCGGGTGATACGAACGCCGCAAACGAGATAAGACGAGGACGTAACATGAGTGCTACAGCCAAAAAACGCGCGCCAATGGCGGATGATATTCGTGCTGCAAAAGGTGGAACCCCCCTTGTCAGCCTAACGGCCTATACGACACCGATGGCCCAGATGATGGACGCCCATTGCGATTTCGTTCTGGTTGGCGACAGCGTCGGGATGGTGCTGCATGGGCTGCCGTCCACTTTGGGCGTGACGATGGAAATGATGATTATGCACGGTCAGGCTGTTGCGCGCGGGTTGACCAGCGCGATGATGGTGATCGACATGCCGTTTGGCAGCTACGAAGAAAGCCCGCAGCAGGCCTTCGCAAATGCCGCTCAATTGATGGCAGAAACGAATGCCGGCGCCGTTAAGCTTGAGGGCGGTGTGGCTATGGCTGAAACGATTGCGTTCTTGGTGGCGCGCGGCATTCCCGTTATGGCGCATGTCGGGCTCACTCCCCAGTCGATTAACACGCTTGGCGGCTACAAGGTACAAGGTCGCGGCGATGCACGCGCGATCCTGATGGCTGACGCGCAGGCGGTGTCGGATGCAGGCGCCTTTGCAGTTGTGCTTGAGAAAGTGACAGCAGGATTGGCTGACGAAGTGACCGCGCAGATCGCGATCCCAACAATTGGAATTGGCGCGAGCGCAGGCTGTGACGGTCAAATCTTGGTCGTAGACGATATGTTGGGACTTTTCACAGCCTTCAAAGCGAAGTTTGTGAAACGCTATGCGCACTTGGCGGATGATGGCGAAGCAGCGATTGCCGCCTACGCCGCAGATGTCCGCGCACGCACCTTTCCAGCGCAAGAACACACCTTCGCGGATGAGGTTCCTGCAAAATGACGGCCCCGATTGTACGGACTTTGGCCGAGCTGCGTGAATTTACAACAGCGTGGCACAAAGAGGGCGAAGTGATCGGCGCAGTGCCGACTATGGGCGCGTTGCATCAGGGGCATTTGTCACTGGTCCGAGCCGCGAAAGCGCAATGCGACCGTGTGATCGTCACGATCTTTGTGAACCCAAAGCAATTCGACAACCCAGATGATCTAAAGAACTATCCGCGCACCGAACATGAGGACGCCAAGAAACTGGCCTCACTCAAGGTCGATGTGATCTATGTTCCAGATCCCGATCAGATTTACCCCGATGGCTTTGCCACAACCGTGTCCGTGAGCGGCCTCACGGATATGTTGTGTGGTGCGGCGCGGCCCGGGCACTTTGACGGTGTCGCGACCGTGGTGAGCAAGTTGTTCATGCAGACACAAGCTGACAAAGCGTTCTTTGGTGAGAAGGACTTCCAGCAATTGCAGATCGTTACACGTTTAGCTGCTGATCTGAATATCCCGATTGAGGTTGTTGGTTGCCCGACAATCCGTGAAGAAGACGGCCTTGCAATGTCGTCACGTAACTTACTGTTGTCTGACCGCAGTCGCGTCTTCGCACCACTTCTGGCCGAGGTGATGGGCGACATTGCCGACGCGCTGAACAAAGGCAAGGCGATGGGTGATATCGTACCGGACGCCACCGCACGCTTGCTTGCTGCCGGTTTCAACGAGGTGGATTACCTTGAATTGCGTGACGGATCTGATTTGTCCTTACTCACCACAATGAAACCAGACGCGCGCCTCTTCGCCGCGGCGTGGCTCGCCGGTGTCCGATTGATCGACAATATCGCCGTCTAATGCGGCGCAGGACCATTTGGTCGCGCATACAAATTGGTCTGGTACGCTTGCGTTCCGGTCTCTTAGCTCATTTGTGCGGCCTTTCTGTCGACAGCCACGGGGCTTTTTCCGCCTAGCGACGCATACCGCTGACGTGGATTGCCGCCTTTCTAGCATCACCCTCTCCGCGCGCAGCAGGCGGGCGCCCTTGCGAAGGTGTTCGTTCACCCGTTCCACACCGACAATCGTACCATCATCAGATGATCTTAGTTTAGTCTCTTTTTCGTCAACCTATTGGAAGACACTTGGCGCTGAAACCAAAGCCTGAACGTGATTCCGCGTTTGCAGGTGCAATAAAAGCTGCTGAGAGAAAAAATAATGGCGACCATTTACGACCTGATTGAAGTCACCGACATTAGTGAATACACGACCTATTCGACCGCCAATGGCAATCTACTGGGCATAGTTGATGACATGTCGGGAACCTCATTGAATGACGGTGAATTCGACGAGGGTGACAATGTTGTGATTGGCGGTGTCACTTATAATATCGATATTGTTGAGAAACCGGGTAGTAGTGGCAACTTTACGATGGGTGACAATACACAGGTTGATTTTAACACGGGCAATGAAAGTAATTTGGATGTCACCTTTCTAACGGTCACCAATACTTCCGACGGCAGTGATGTCCGATACTTTATCATTCCCAACGACAGCTACGGGGATATGAACAT
The DNA here is from genome assembly GCA_003533975.1 of Octadecabacter sp. Taxonomy (GTDB): domain Bacteria; phylum Pseudomonadota; class Alphaproteobacteria; order Rhodobacterales; family Rhodobacteraceae; genus Octadecabacter. Next base: position 23,660 of record DQCL01000138.1, read on the forward strand.
ACAGTCGATCGAGACGGGTGATATCTTCAATGTC
>DQCL01000312.1:0-6925 GCA_003533975.1 Octadecabacter sp.
ACGTTCACACCAGAATTCCGCAACCGCCTGGACGCGGTGGTTTCCTTCGCGCCGCTTGGCAAAGACGTGATCCTGCAAGTGGTCGAAAAGTTCGTGCTACAACTCGAGGCACAACTGATGGACCGCAATGTAACGATCGAGCTGACGAAACCTGCTGCCGAATGGCTGGCAGATCGCGGCTACGACTCCAAAATGGGTGCGCGCCCACTTGGTCGCGTCATTCAGGAACACATCAAGAAGCCCCTCGCAGAAGAGCTGCTGTTTGGATCCCTCGCCAAGGGTGGCCACATCATCGTGGGCGTCAAAAAAGGCGAGCTTGATCTAAAGATTGAGCCGCCTGAGAAAGTGCGCATTTCAAAAGACAAACCGCCGCTCCTCGCAGCGGACTAATGCGCGCACTTGCATTGCTTTTAACCTGCGCTGCACCCGTTGCGGCGCAGGACTTACGGCTCGACCTTCCGATCGACTGCACCCTGGGCGAAACCTGCTACATTCAAAACTACGTGGATCACGATGCGTCCGAAACGGCATCCGATTTCCAATGTGGCTCCCTCAGTTATGACACTCACAAGGGCACAGACTTCGGCCTGCCCTCGCTTGCGGCAATGGAAAATGGCGTAAACGTCCTCGCCGCCGCCGCGGGCACCGTACGTGGCGTGCGCAACGACATGCGCGACGTGTTGTTCACGCCGGACCTTCAGGGAGAGATCAACGGGCGCGATTGCGGCAATGGCGTTGTCCTCACCCATGGGAACGGGTGGGAAACCCAATACTGCCATATGAAAGAAGGCTCCATCGTCGTTCAAAACGGCGAATTCGTTCAGGCTGGGGATACCCTCGGGCAAGTCGGCCTCTCCGGCCGCACACAATTTCCGCATGTACATATATCAGTGCGTCGCGATGGCGCCATAGTCGATCCCTTCGCGCCCGACGGTCAAATCGCCTGCAGTGGCCCCCCTTTGGAAACGCTTTGGAAACTCCCAATAGACACACCAGCAGGCGGCCTTCTGAATATCGGCTTTGCGGACACGCTCCCAGAATACGCCGCTGTCAAAGCAGGAACAGCCTCGCCGCCAACGTTAACCCGCGACGAACCGATCGTCCTTTGGGCCTTTGCCTTTGGATCTCGGGCCGGCGACACGATAACCATCTCCTTTGACGGGCCAGACGGCCCACTTTTTCAAACCGACGATGTGCTAGACCGCCAACAGGCTTTATTCATGCGTGCTGGTGGCCTCAATCCTCCGGACAACGGCTGGCCTGCTGGCACATACTCTGGCGTTGTCATCCATACCCGCGACGGGGTTGAACTTGATCGCCAAAACACGACGATCACTCTGCCCTAGCGCCTTGCCCGTGCTTCAAAACATCCCCACGGGTGGCGCATAGCACAACAAAGTGCAACATCACCGCGATTGGCTCAGATCAACCAAGCGCACAAAGAATCCTGTGCGGCGCAGCCGCTCATTCAGATCAGCGTTCTGTTAGTTTCAACTCAATTCGGCGGTTTTGAGCGCGGGCAGCGTCAGTACTGCTCGGGTTAATCGGCTGGTACTGTCCGAAACCGTTCGCCGCCAAGCGCTCTGGCGGAATACCAAGGAAATTAACCATATAAAGCACAACAGAAAGCGCCCGCGCTTGGCTAAGTTCCCAGTTGTTGGCGAACTGCCCAGCGCCCGACAGCGGCACATTGTCGGTATGCCCATCCACTCGGATTACCCAGTCAATATCTTCCGGAATGTCACCCGCCACGTCGCGCAAAATACCCGCGACTTTGGCAATCTCGCGTTGACCATCGTTGGACAGTTCCGCAGCACCTTGTTCAAACAAAACCTCCGACGAGAACACGAACCTGTCCCCTTCGATGCGCACACCTTCGACATCTTCTAAGACGACACGCAAAAGCCCCAAGAAATCAGAGCGATAACGTTCAAGCTCAACCGCCTCGGCCGCCAGCCGTTCCAGCTCTGCCTCTTCCAACACCCGTGCGCGTCGCTCGGCAAGAAGGGCGCGCGCCATTGCTGTGTTCAGGTCTTGGGTGAGGGTTTCGATTTGCACGTTGGCCGTGGCGTCTTCATCGTTGGCCAAATTGAGAAGGCCTTGCAGCCGGTCCAATTCCCCGCGCAAACCAGCCACTTGTTCATTCAACAGCGTGACCTGCCTTTGACTTTCCACCGACAAGGCCTGTTCTTGTGCGAGCGTTTCATTAGCAACTGCAAGTAACGCTTCCTGCCGATCAACGGCTTCCTGTGCCGAACCCGATTGCGCTTGTGCGGCGGCAAGCAATGTCAGCGTATCCTCTGCCCGTTGGCGTTGTTCTTCGAGGGCGAGGGTCATTGCTGTCAGTTCGGTATCTGCATTGGCAAGGCGTTCGCGCAGTGCTTCTGCGGCGGCGGCATCAACAAGCATGGCCGCTTCAAATTCGCTGATCTGCGTACGCGACGCCGCGTTGTCAGCCTCTAGCTCGGCCATCATCGCTTCAAGGGCCTCTCTACGTGCAGCTGCAAGGCGGGCGGCCTCAGCGCCTTCGTCGATTTCGCTGCGCGCTTGTGCAAGCGCCAGGTTCAGCGCCTCTTGCGCGCTCAACAACTCTACCTCACGTGCTTCTAATCCAGCAATCGCGTCCTCCGCGTCGCGGCGTTGCGCCAAGAGCCCTGCGACTTGCGCTTCAAACCCAGTGATTTGGGACTGAGCATCGGACACATCCGCAATCAAGGCGTCGCGTTCCCCTGTCAGCCGCGCGATCATTGCGTTTTGCTGTGCGACCAGGTTTTCGCTCTCTGCCAAGTCTGCCTGGAGTCCCGACAGTTCACCGGATAACACGCCGACCTGCGCCCCAAGCGCAGCAGATTGATCCCGTTGAATACCAAGTGCGTTGGTCAGTGCCAGCACATCGGCCTCAAGGCTATCAAGTTGGGCTTCTTGGCCTGTAATCGTTTCGCGTAATACAAATTGCAGCACCATGAAAATGGTCAACACGAACATCAAAACCAGCAACAGGCCTGTCATTGCATCCACAAAACCCGGCCAGATGGACGCTTGGAAACGTGCGCCTGTTCTGCGGCTCAATGCCATGACTTAGGATCCGTCCGCGTTTGACTTGCGCGCTTCGCGGTTGCCTTGGCGAACGGCTTTGGTCAGCCCAGCCATATCAGCACGCAGGTCTTGGGTAAGCTCTTGGCGGCCTGCGGCCATGTCCTCAAGGATACGCAACAGCCCGACATCAATCGAGCGCAACCGCATACGGCTCTCGGCGTCGATGCCCTCCATGCCGGTGTCTTTCAACGCGGTGATCAACGCTTCTTGCGCGTCGGCAACGCGGGTCAGTTGAGTGGTTGCTTCTTCACTAGATGTTTGCTGCGCCAGTACCTCAACCGCACTGGCAAGCTTGCCGATGCGTTCGTTGGCTTCGGTTCGGCTGGCTTCAGATGCGACGAACATTGCCTGCATCCGTTCCATCTGCTCGACCATATGATCAACCACGCCAGCCATTGCCACTTGGTCGCCGCTGGCATCGTCACCTGCTGCCAAACCTACACGGGTGATCGTGGACATCCATTCTTCTAGCTCGCGATAAAACCGGTTCTGGCCGTGGCTTGCGAACAGTTACAACAACCCGACCACAAGCGATCCGGCAAGGCCCAGCAAAGACGATGCAAAGGCCACACCCATGCCCCCAAGCTGGCTTTCGAGGCCAGATTGCAGACGTGAGAAAACATCCCCGCCGCTTTCGCCTTCGTCCGGCGTCAGGGATTGGATGGTCTCGACAAGGGCGGGAACTGTCGTCGCCAAACCGTAAAAAGTCCCTAAAAGTCCAAGGAAAATCAGTGTATTGACGATATATCGCGTGATTTCACGGTCTTCGTCGATCCGCTGGGACACGGAATCCAAAATAGACCGCGATGAGCTTGAGGACAGCTGCATCCGCGACCCGCGCGAACGAAGCAAGGTAGCCAACGGTGCCAGCAACCCTGGGGCTTTGATGATGTCCGCGCCGAGTTGTTCACCCGCAAAACCTTCGATCCAGCTGACCGATTTAATAAGCTGCCAAACCTGCCAGAAACAGGACAGTAGCCCGATCAGAAAGACGAAGAAGATGAACCCATTCAGATACGGGTTTGCCATAAACACAGGTCCGACGCGCGGAAATGCTAGGATGGCGCCGGCGCAGACCAACCCAATCACAACCAGCATCGAAATGATCTGGCGCCAAGGTTGGGAAAACTGCGGCTCGGCCTTTTGGTCCCCTGTTGCCATGGGATCAGGCACCTCTTTGTTGTTTGTTAATAGCCACAATAGGGGGAAGCGCCGTAATTCCCAAACAAATTTATGCGAGTTCGCGCACCCGTTGTACCAGCCACGCCATATCGGGGTCATCAATGCCCATTTGAACCAGATGATCGGCAGTGTTGAACAGATATTCAGGGTTCGGGCCGCGCCCGCCAACAGAGCGCGCAATCATCTGTGCTTGGCGTTCAAGGTCGAATTGGCAGTATTGTTCATGAGTGCGGTTGATGACGTAAGCCAGCGCCCGCACATCCCGCCCGTCTTGTAAGGCTAGCGGCACGTGGGCCTCTTCATACGCAGACGAAATCAATTCACGTGCCCGCAGTTCTTCCAGCACGTGGGTTTCGTCCGTTTCAGCCACACGAAACGCGACCCCGACACAGGTGCTTTCGGCCTCGTCGAGCGCCAGCACCAATCCCGGTTCTTCAACCGTGCCACGGTGATGGATCGACAACATGCAAAAGCTGCGGTGATAGCCTGAAAGCGTCGCTGTCACGGCCTCCGCTGGCTCGAAACCGGGGTTCCACAGCAAAGATCCGTATCCAAACACCCACATTGTCATCTTTTATGGCCCTTCTGCATTGCGTCCTCTAAACACCAATCAACCCGCCCGTGAAAGGCCGAAAACATGCGTAAACTGATTGCCCTCGTTGTTATCTCAGCCACACTTTACGGTGGCTACTGGTTCGTCGGCCGCTCACAAATCCAATCAAAGCTCACTGACGCCTTGATTGAAATTGACGCCGGTGACTACGACCTGACGTATGACACGCTCCATACTAGGGGTTTCCCATCGCGGTTCGACACGACGATTACCAATCTGGAATTCAACGACCCCCTAACAGCGACCAGCTGGGCCGCGCCGATTTTCCAGCTGTTCGCCCTGTCCTATCGACCCAATGAGGTCATCGCCGTTTTCCCAAACGAGCAAACCCTGACAGTGGATGGCGAGGTTTTTACATTACTTACCAATGACATGCGCGCATCCGGCAAGGTCCGCGCGAGTGCGGCGCTGGCATTTCAGACAGCCACAATCGAAATGGACTATCCGCGTATCCGCACCGAAGAAGGCGCGGAGCTGGCAATGGCGAGCATTCTTGCCGCTATGCGACTGACACCAGAAACGACGCAAACGTATGATCTGTTTCTTGAGGCCCGTTCCATTGAGCTGCCCGAAGACATTCGCCGCATTATCGACCCGCAAAACCTGCAACCGCCAATCATGCAAAACCTTCGGTTTGATAGTGACGTTGACCTAACCGCCCCGATTGAATTGAACGGCGCGAACACTGATCCGGTTGGGATTGCGGCGCTTAGCATCAAAGAATTTGCGCTCGCGTGGGGGGAGATGTCGGTTTCAGCCATTGGCGATGTGACACCTAACGACACAGGGGTTCTAAACGGATCTTTCAGTATCTCCGCACGTAATTGGCAGCAGGTTCTCGACCTCGCTGTAGCGATGGGCGCTATACCCGAAGACCAACGCCTGCTGATCGTTGGTATGGCGGCGAGCATTGATGAAACGCCCCATGTTCCTGACACGTTGACGGCGACGCTGGTGATTACTGATGGCCAGATGGCACTTGGGCCGATCCCGCTCGGTGCCGCGCCAATGCTACACTAATTCAGCGGCAATAGCTGCCGGAACGATAATCGGCGGTGTCAAAATGGAAGTGGTCGCGGTGATGACGGTCTGCTTCGGGGCCCAAAACCGTACCGAAGGGGCCGCATGCCGCTTGCCACATCTGGCGCAGTTGTGTGGCGTACTGCCCGTTCCACCCCGTCAGGACCGTCATTTCAGTGCCATCGGCCAGCCCGATACCGGCAATATCAATCGCGTTGCCAAAGCTGTGCTCAGACAGGCGCGCCCCGGATTGGTTGTTGCGGCTACGGCAAGCGTAATGTGCCACCACACGCAAGGAGTCCACGCCGCCGCCGGTATCCCCAACAGTCGGGAGAACGCCATTTTCAACCCATGATTTCAACGCGATCGCCGTTGAACAATTGATCGTTGCTGGCGTCGAAAGCGTAACACCAGACACCGCAGTCAGACGCACTGCACCATCAACTCCGCAAGCGCCAGCACCATCTACAACCCCAATGGCTTCACCAAACAAGGCAGGGTCTCCACACACGTTTCCTGGGCCGGCTTGCGCCTCAGATTCGGGCTCCTCACGCGAACATGCACTCAGCGCGACAGCAATACTCAAGACAGCCGTTAACAGCTTCATGGTTTCGGGTTGCGGCCGAAGTTCGGCACGTCCGTATCTTGGCCCGCTTCGATGATACCGCGGCGAATGCTGCGGGTGCGGGTGAAATAGTCATGCAGATGCTCACCGTCGCCTTGGCGGATCGCACGTTGCAGCGCGAATAGTTCTTCAGTGAAGCGGCCGAGAATTTCCAGCGTGGCGTCTTTGTTGTTCAAAAACACATCCCGCCACATCGTAGGGTCAGACGCTGCGATACGGGTAAAGTCACGGAAACCAGCCGCCGAAAACTTGACGACTTCGGTATCGGTCACACGGCTGAGGTCATCAGCAACACCCACCATCGTATACGCAATCAGGTGCGGCGTGTGGGAGGTAACGGCCAGCACCAGATCATGGTGATCCGCGTCCATCTCATCGACGTTCGAACC
>DQCL01000312.1:6968-7103 GCA_003533975.1 Octadecabacter sp.
CGGCGCAATTTGGCCGTGGCATCCGCGTCAGCCCCTTCAGGTGTCAGAACACACCAGCGGTTATCAAACAGTTCGGCAAATCCAGAACGCGGGCCGGATTGCTCGGTGCCTGCAAGCGGATGGCCTGGAACAAAA
>DQCL01000326.1:0-193 GCA_003533975.1 Octadecabacter sp.
GTTCATGCCTGATGGCGGTTCTGCGCGGGCCGACTTCCCGGGAGGCGACGCGGCTGAGCTTTATGACAGCATCATGAAAGTTCTATCTCTGCCCGACGAAACACGCCTGTTCATGTGTCACGACTACGGGCCAAACGGTCGGGCGATCGAATGGGAAACAACCGTCGCTGAACAAAAGGCTGACAACATCCAC
>DQCL01000326.1:237-9643 GCA_003533975.1 Octadecabacter sp.
TGGATATGCCCAAACTGATCATTCCATCCCTGCAGGTCAACATGCGTGCTGGCGAAATCCCGACAGACAAAGACGGAAACCAAGTTCTGAAGGTTCCGGTAAACGGTCTGTAAATCGCAAAGCTGAAGGAGACTCCGATGCCTAACCTCACAACAATTGATAACCTCAACAAAGCCTTACAGATGGAGATGACGGCCTCCCATCAGTACCAGCTTCACGCCCATGTTCTTGATGACTGGGGCCTCGATAGACTTGCCACGAAAATGCGCGAAGAACAGGCCGAAGAAATCGGTCATTCCGATATGTTCATCGAACGCATTTTGTTTCTGAAAGGTGACCCTAAAATCGCTTTCGCGAACCCTCCGAAACGGGCGAGCAATTTGGCGGAAATGTTCAAAGCGGATCTGGCCGATGAAGAAGAGGCCGTCGAGTTTTATCTAAGTGCGGCAAGGCAGGCTTACGACGAAAACGACGTCGGCTCGCGTACCTTGTTTGAAACCATCGCGCTCGATGAAGAAGGCCACAAGGCTTGGCTTGAACTGCAACTCGAACTGCTCACGCGGTTGGGTGAACAAGCCTACAGCGCAACCCTTGTTTCTTCGCCAGTTATTGGCGGAGGCGCAGCCTGAACCACTCAAGAAAGAAGTTAGCATGGATATCAGACCCTTAACAGCAAGTCTGTCCGTCAGCGCGCAAATCCAGCCTTCCGATATGAAGGCGATCAAAAACGCTGGCTTTCGCGCAATCGTGTGTAACAGGCCGGACGGCGAAGGTGCTGACCAGCCGACGTTTGACGAAATAGCCAAAGCCGCGAAAAAGCTGGGCCTAGAAGCTGCTTATCTGCCGATCGTGGCGGGCAAAGTTTCAGACAGCGATGCCAGTGACTTTGATCAAGCGCTGACAACGCTACCTGGTCCGGTACTGGCTTACTGCCGCACGGGGACGCGCTCAACGACGCTCTGGTCACTTAGCCAAGCGGGGCAGCGCAGCCTTGCCGATATTCTCGCAGCGACCAAAGCTGCTGGATACGAAATGGGCGGTGTTGTGCGCCGCATCGTAAACGGTGGCAAAACGCCAACCGAGACAGGTGACGCAAGTTTTAGCGTCGTGATCGTTGGGGCTGGCGCAGGTGGCATCGCTGCTGCTGCAAGCCTAAAATCACGCAAGCCTGAGCTTGATATCGCGATCATTGATCCAGCAGACATCCACTACTACCAACCCGGCTGGACAATGGTTGGCGGCGGCATTTTCGAGCCAGAGCAAACGTCGCGCACTATGGGGTCCCTGATCCCAAAAGGCGTCCACTGGATCAAATCTGCAGTTGCCGCGTTTGAACCGGAAAACAACGCCGTGATCCTCGATGGTTGTCGCGTTGTGAAATATGACCGCCTTATCGTTTGCCCCGGTATCAAGCTGGATTGGAACAAAATCGAAGGCCTCGTTGAGACGCTTGGCCAAAACGGTGTGACATCAAACTACCGCTATGACCTTGCGCCATACACTTGGGAATTGGTCAACGGAATGGTGGAAGGCCGCGCGATCTTTACCCAGCCGCCAATGCCGATCAAATGCGCAGGTGCACCACAAAAGGCGATGTATCTGTCCGGTGATGCATGGCACCGTCGTGGCGTCCTGAAAGACATTGACATCCAGTTCAACAATGCTGGCGGCGTGTTGTTTGGCGTAAAGGATTATGTCCCCGCGCTGATGGATTACGTCAAAAAGTACGACGCGAATCTGAACTTCTTCCACAATCTCGTAGCTGTTGATGGCCCTGCCAAGAAAGCATGGTTTGACGTGGCGAAACCGGACACCCCGATCGAACGGGTCGAGATGGAGTTCGACATGATGCACGTCTGCCCACCGCAGACTGCACCTGACTTCATTCGTGTCTCGCCACTCGCTGACGCCGCTGGATGGGTCGACGTTGACCAAGCCACGCTGCGTCATAAAACATATGACAACGTTTGGTCCTTGGGTGACGTGATGAACGCACCGAACGCAAAGACCGCTGCTGCCGCACGTATCCAAGCGCCTGTTGTCGCGGACAATATCATCGCCGACATGCGTGGTGGATCATCTGTTGCGCAATACAACGGCTACGGTTCCTGCCCGCTGACCGTTGAACGCGGCAAGATCGTACTGGCAGAATTCGGTTATGGAGGTACATTGCTGCCAAGCTTCCCGAAATTCGTTGTTGATGGCACAAAGCCTTCTCGTGCAGCATGGTTCCTGAAGGAAAAGATGCTGCCTCCGATCTATTGGCAGGGCATGCTAAAAGGCCGTGAGTGGATGGCGAAACCTGAAAAAATCATTGCCAAGTAAGTAAACCATTGGCCCTTGCACCCTGTGCAGGGGCCCCTAATTCCTTGAGAACCCGATGAAATTTGACATGACGCGCTACCTGCCCATTCTGACATGGGGCCGGGCCTACAATCGGTCCGCCTTAACCAATGACCTCGTGGCAGCACTGATCGTTACGATCATGCTCATCCCGCAGTCACTGGCCTACGCGCTTTTGGCCGGCATGCCACCTGAGGCGGGCTTGTATGCGTCTATCGTACCAATCATGCTTTACGCGGTGTTCGGAACCAGCCGCGCACTGGCCGTTGGCCCCGTCGCCGTTGTGTCTTTGATGACAGCCGCTGCACTCAGCAACATCGTTGAGCAAGGCACAATGGGGTACGCAGTTGCCGCGCTATCACTGGCCGGTCTGTCTGGTGCTATTCTTCTGACTATGGGGTTATTCCGTCTCGGCTTCATCGCCAACTTCCTGTCCCACCCCGTTATCGCGGGGTTCATCACCGCGTCTGGTATCATCATCGCGGCCAGCCAACTTAAGCACATCCTCGGGATCGACGCACACGGCCATAACCTGTTGGAATTGATCATTTCTTTGGGCGCGCACCTAAACGAAATCAACTGGATTACGGCCATCATCGGCGTCCTCGCAACTGGCTTTTTGTTCTGGGTCCGCAAGGGCCTGAAACCGCTGCTTCAAGGCTTTGGCCTGTCCAGTGGCCTGACTGGTGTATTGGTCAAAACCGGCCCTGTCGCCGTTGTTGTCCTAACCACCTTCGCCGTCTGGCTGTTCGGTCTGGCAGACAGAGGCGTAAAAATTGTTGGCGAAGTCCCGCAAAGTCTTCCGCCTCTAACGTTGCCGTCCTTTTCACCTGACCTCCTCGGCCAGCTGCTCCTCCCTGCCTTCTTGATCTCAATCATCGGCTTTGTTGAATCTATCTCGGTGGCGCAGACCCTTGCGGCCAAGAAACGCCAACGCATTGATCCTGACCAAGAACTCATCGGGCTTGGGGCCGCCAATATCGGCGCATCACTAACGGGTGGTTTTCCCGTCACTGGTGGCTTTTCCCGTTCTGTTGTTAACTTTGACGCAGGCGCGGAAACGCCCGCCGCGGGTGCATTCACCGCCATTGGCCTGGCGATTGCCGCACTTGCCCTCACGCCGCTGATTTACTTCCTGCCAAAGGCAACCTTGGCCGCAACCATCATCGTCGCCGTTCTAAGCCTCGTGGACTTCTCAATCCTGAAACGCAGTTGGGCTTACTCAAAGACTGACTTCACGGCCGTCTTTGCGACAATTTTGCTGACACTAGCGCTCGGTGTTGAGGTCGGTGTTTCTGCGGGTGTTGGCCTTTCAATCCTGCTGCATCTCTACAAATCATCCAAACCACATATTGCAGAAGTCGGCCAAGTTCCGGGGACTGAACACTTCCGCAATATCCTACGCCACGATGTTCTCACTGACTCGAACATTGTAACCTTGCGCGTTGACGAAAGCCTATATTTTGCCAACGCTCGCTACCTTGAGGACAAGATTCATAATCGCGTCGCCGGTGACAAAGCTATCCGCCACGTAATCTTGCAATGCTCTGCGATCAACGAAATTGACCTCAGCGCGTTGGAATCCCTTGAGGCGATAAATGAACGTTTACATGAAATGGGCGTCTGTCTTCACCTCTCCGAAGTTAAGGGCCCTGTCATGGACCGTCTCCAGCGCGAACACTTCATGTCAGAACTAACAGGTCAGGTCTTCTTGTCGCAATTTGATGCGGTCAAAACACTGAAATCCTTAGCTGCTTAGGCCTAAGATAAAAGAGCCCTGATTTCCCCCAAGAACGTCGCCAGCAGCGTATCCGCGCGCTGTTTGTTATCGGCTTCAACGTAACAGCGAAATTCGGGGGCGTTTCCAGATGGGCGGAGATGCACGATATCACCGCCCTCGAACGTCACGCGCAACCCATCCGTTAGATCGACACTTTGCTCAACGGGCATCTCGTCGAAAAACACGCCGCGCGCCTCTGCGTCGATGGACAGGCCTTCAAGAAACGGCCCTGATATGTCGGTCGCAATTCCGGTCAATCGGTCTGTTGCGGTAAATCGCGCAGGCAACCCTGCGACCAGTTCAGCCAGCCCGCATCCCGCCTTTCGCCCCAAGTACAGAGGAGCAAGAATCGGCAGCAAACAATCCCGCGTCATGAGGGGGGGCAGCTGCCCAGCAGGGCCGTCTGCCAAATACCCTAGCAAGAACCCACCATTGGCCTCATAACCCACGACGTTCTGTGCCCCGCCCGCCTCCATCGCCGCAATCACAAACGGAGAACCAATACGCGTGCGCACGACGTCGCTAAACTCTGGCATCGCATCCACCATCGTGTTCGATGAAACAGGCGTGCAAATCCGTTCCGCTCCAAGAAGCCGCGCGGTCAGTGGCCCGAGCACATCGCCCGCCACAATCTTACCCGTCGCGTCAGTCACCATAGGCCGATCCGCATCGCCGTCCGTCGAAATCAGCGCGTCGAGTTCGTGTTCATCACACCACTGGGCAAGCTGCGCACGTGTCGCTGGGTCAACGGCTTCGGTATCAACAGGAATGAAAGTATCAGACCACGCCAATGGAACCGCGTCACCGCCCAGCGCTTTCACCACGTCCACCATTATTTCCCGCGCGACAGAGCTGTGCTGATAAACCCCAATTCGCAAACCGCTCAAGGCATCTGCGCCGAAGCCGTTCACATAACGTGCGACATACGCGGCGATTGCATCACCCGTCGCGTCAATTTGAACACCTTGTCCTTCCAGCTTCACCCCAAGCTGTGCAAGAATCGCGGCTTCGTCACCCTTGGATATCTCACCACACGGCGTGTAAAATTTTAGCCCATTGCGGTCCGCCGGTATATGGCTCCCCGTCACCATGATTGCGCTTTGGCCTTCATTTAGTGACGCCAGCGCTAGTGCGGGCGTTGGTAATGCCCCATCCACAATCGCCCTGCCACCTGCCGCGGTAATGGCCTCAATCACCGCTTTGGAGATTGCCGGCGAAGACGGGCGCAAATCCCATCCGACACGCACAGCGCTGCCCGTTTCGCACGCCGCGAGGAAAGCGTGCGTATACTGCGCCACGAGCTCGGGCGTTAGATCGACGACGAGCCCGCGTAAGCCACTGGTGCCAAATTTTGGTGCCATTTCTATTGTCCTCGCTTGTTCGCTTAGATGTCTTTCAAGACGTTGTAGGCGTGCTTGTATCGTTCATGCCCTTCGGCCATCGCTACGCGCAACTGGGCATCGGGTTCAATCGTTTTCACCAAAGGTGCTTGCGTGACGACGTCAAGTCCAGCCCCCGCTGCCCCCAAAGCGCAACCAAGATCACACCCATCTGATACCATGTAACCGGTACGGCATGGCAAAATATATGCACTGCCGTTTCCGGATCGGGGCGGTAACCACCACCTGTGGCGCAGTAAAGCCCGGAAGAACAATGCTCCCAAGTCCAATCCGACAAAACGTGCCTACCCTACTTGAAACCAAACGAATGCCAAAGCCAAGATACCGTTAGTCTGCATCCGGTTGCAAAACCGACTTCTTTTCTGCATTCTCCATCGCCAATGAATGTTGGGCATTCCGGCCCCAGACAATCTCACATATGGAACCAACTCACCGATGCCCGTCACCCTTAAAGATGTTGCCAACCGCGCGGGAGTATCCACTTCTGCCGTCTCACGTACGTTCACGGATGGCGCCTCTGTCTCGGAAAAAATGCGCATCAAGGTCGAAACAGCCGCATCCGAATTGGGCTACGCGCCAAACGCCTTGGCGTCGTCTCTGACCACTGGGCGCACCAAACTTATCGGCCTTGTGTCCAACAACTTTCACAACCCGATTTTCTTGGAGGTCTTCGACCTTTTCACGCGCAAACTGCAAGACCGTGGCTTGCGTCCGCTATTGATGAACCTCAGCGGAGAGCCCGACGCAGTCACCGCGGTCCGCCGCTTACAGCAATATTCTGTTGATGGTGTCATCGTCGCCTCCTCGACGCTCTCGCCTGAGTTTTCCAAAGCCTTCCGTGACGCCGGTGTGCCGGTGGTTAACAGTTTCGGGCGCTTCTCGACGGAACCGGAGGTCCATGTCGTGGGCGTCGATAACTCTGAATGTGGCCGCATGGCAGGGCGGGAACTTGTGCGGCGCGGTTATACATCCGTCGGTCTTCTTGGCGGACCGGAAACAGCGACGTCTACACAAGACCGCTTCCGTGGCTTCTCACAGGAACTCGCGAAACATCCAGAAATCACCTACAGCCACACCTTCGCATCCGACTATTCCTTCGATGCAGGTCGTGCAGAAATGCAACGCCTCATCGCGCGCGGAAATCTGGCTGAAGCATACTTTTGCGGGGATGATGTGCTGTCTATCGGCGCATTATCCGCCCTTGCCGACGCGGGACTGAATGTTCCGGACGACATCGGCATTATTGGCTTCAACGACATGGAAATGGCACGCTGGCAAAACTTTAACCTCAGCACAATTGGACAACCGATAGCGCAAATCATCCAAGCCTCAGTTGAGCTGATCGTGGATATGCTTGACGAACCTGAACGCGCGCCCGAAGTTCGGTTGTTTCCCTGCAAAATGGTCGAACGCGGAACCCTACGCCCGCTGCAATAACGGCGAACACCCAATAAACGAGAGCTCGCCGCTAAATTTGTGAAACCCCGAGAGCGATGCCGTTAACGGAACATCGGCGGACGCGCGTCCACCCACTCCCCGTCCGTTTTTGCCGAAGCAACAGCCTGATGAACCGCCGCCATTGAGCGCACGCCATCCTCAGCCGTTGGTAATCCGTCCCGTACTTCACCGCGAATGCCCGCCGCGAGATCAACGTAAATGTTCGCCACCGCCAAGGGGAAACCTTCAGGATGAGCAATGCCAACACGGGTCATGCGTTCGGCCTCAGACGACAATCCGTTTTCACCCTTTTCCATGATCTGCGTGCGGCCACCGACAGGCGTGTAATAAACTTGGTTCGGTTGTTCAGACGCCCAACGCATACCGCCGGTTTCCCCAAACACCTGAATTTCAAATCCGTGTTGGCGCCCGATCGCAACCGAACTCGTCCAAAGTCGCCCAACAGTGCCACCTTCCATACGGAAGTTCACCATCGCATCGTCTTCTAACTCACGACTGGAAATCGTCGACGCAAAGTCAGCGGACAGACTGCGCACGTTGTCTCCTACAATGAAGGACGCCATGTGCAGCGCATGGATACCGCAGTCCGCAAACTGGCCGGACACACCCGCCATCGCAGGGTCATAACGCCAACGCACGCGCGGGTTATCTGCATCCGTTGCGTCACCGTGGTGCCCGTGGCTGAAATTGCTCACGACAAGGCGGATTTTACCAACCTGCCCTGTACGAACCATCTCGCGCATTTCGCGCACCATTGGGTATGCAGAGTAGCAGTAGTTCACCGCGCAAATCTTGCCCGTCTTGGCAGCGATCTTTACGATCTCTTCGCCTTCCTCAACGGTCATCGTCATCGGCTTTTCGCATAGCACGTTGAAACCACCTTCAAGAAACGCCTTGGTAATCTCAAAGTGTGTGGAATTCGGCGTGGCCACAGTCACCAGTTCAACGCGGTCATCCCGCGTGCTCTCTCCCACCAACATCTCACGCCAGTCACCATATGCTCGATTAGCGGCAACGCCCAAACGCTGCGCATAGTCGCGCCCTTTGTCGGCGTCATGGTCCAATGCGCCAGCAGCGAGAACAAAGTTTCCGTCCGCCTGCGCACCCAAACGGTGTGCTGGTCCGATCTGGCTGCCTTCACCGCCACCAATCATACCCCAATTAAGTCGTGTCATGTTCTTATTCCTTAGAAACCAATAGATTGCAGGTATTCGCGGTTCGCCTGTGCGTCTTCCATCGGCGTGCCTGGCATAGATGGGTCGCAATCTTGTTCCACGGTGCACCACCCCTCAAAGTTGTTGTCTAATAACACCTGACGCACGGCGGCAAAATCAACATCGCCCTGCCCAAGGTTACAAAAAATACCTTGACCGCAGGCTTCGTAGAAGTCCGTACGCTTGGCGACAACATCAGCCTTCACCGCAGGATCAATGTCCTTAAAGTGCATGTAAGAAATACGATCAATATTGCGCTTCATGAACGCCACCGGATCAAAGCCTGCATAGGAATGATGGCCCGTGTCAAAACAGATTTTCAGAATGGATTCGTCGACCTCAGACAGCAGGCGATCCAGCTCCGGCTCAAAGTCCATGAACCCGCCAGCATGGGCGTGAATGCCAACCGTCAGACCATGATCAACACCGATCTTTGCAGTCTCGGCAATACGGTCGCGATAGGCTATCCACTCAGCCTTATCCATCTGCTCCGCTTCTGACGCACGGCCCGCAGTCGGTGCGCGGCGCGGGGAAATCGAGTCGATCAGGACAAGATGCTTCGCACCATGCGCCGCCAATGCCTTGCAGGTGCGCAACGTGCCATCCAATACATCGCCCCATGCATCTGGTTCGTGATAGGGCCGGAAAACGACGCCGCCGATCAGCTCCAGATCATGCTCAGACAGCGCTTCGCCCAGCACGGCAGGATCTTCAGGCATAAAGCCAACCGGCCCCAGTTCGATCCCCTTATAACCCGCCTCAGCACACTGGCTCAGCACGGATTGCCACGTCGGATATGCGGGATCAGATGCAAATTCGATACCCCAAGAACAGGGCGCATTGCCGATACGAATAGTCATAGTGTTAGCCTTTCGAAGGAACGTTCAGCCAGCTACGTTTTTCAGCTGACAAAAGTGCGGTGTGGACGATACGGGCCACATCAAGCCCGTCACGAAATGTCGGCCAAACGGGTTGGCCACTGTGAATCGCATGCAGAAAATCGCGCGCTTCAATAATGATTTGATCTTGGTATCCGGTGCCATGGCCGGGGCCTAGGCAGAACGGTTCGTAATCAGGATGCGCCGGACCGGTCAGAATCTTGCGGAACCCCCGTTCGGCGTCTGCATCATCCATCTTATATAGCCAGATAACGTTCTGATCTTCTTGATCAAATTTGATCGCGCCCCTGGTGCCGGTAACTTCATATGCAT
>DQCL01000087.1:0-508 GCA_003533975.1 Octadecabacter sp.
ATGTTCAACGCGAGCCACATTTTGTTGGCGGACGATGCGCCAATCACTCTGGTTGCACTGTCCATGCCATCATTGGCGACGTCACCACGCGCCGAGCTTGAATTGGCCGCCGTTCAACGTATGGCGCGACTGATGTCGAAGGCAAGCACATGATAAGTCAGGATACTTTTGAAACCTGTGTTGCACGCGCCGCGCTGGCCCCAACGGTCCACAACACCCAGCCAGCCCGTTGGGTGCGGGATGAAAACGTGTTGTCCTTATTCTGTGATACCAACGTTGGGCTGACGGTTGGCGATCCGACAGGGCGCGATGCCGCTCTGTCTTGCGGCGCCGTGTTAGAGGCCATGATATTAGCGCTGTCGGCCAATCAGCTCGCCGCAAAGGTGACGTTGACCGGAGCGAACACTGCGCCAAATCAAGGGCTGGTGGCTGTCGCCCATTTGGAGCTGATGGCTGGGCCGCAAGATGGATTGCACAAGCAACTTGAAACCCGCTTTACTTGGCGAGG
>DQCL01000087.1:577-5640 GCA_003533975.1 Octadecabacter sp.
GCCGCAATTGGTTGGCGGAGCGGAACGACTGGGCCAGTTTGCAGGTGATGCAGCAGGGCGGTTTTCGCAAGGAACTGGTGGATTGGATGCGATTGAGCGAAACGCATCCACGAGCAGGCCTTGATGGGATGGACCGAGCAGCGATGCAGATGAGCCCGAGAGAGGCGCGTATGGCCCCGCTTGCTTTGGTTAGATTTTGGCGTTTCCTGAATGCTTTTGGCCTCTCTAAGGGGCTTGTTTCCGAGCGAGACGTAACTTTAACTGCGCCCCTTATCTCTTTGTTTCACATTGATAATACGGAATGTCAGGTCGTGGCGGGCAGGGCGTATTTACGCATGTGTCTTGAGGCGTCTTCGCTTGGGCTAGCTGGTTGGCCAATGGCCGCATTGTCAGACAACCCGACAACCAATGCACAGGTCTGCGAGCGTTTTGGAATTGGATCAGACCGCCGTTTGGTTCAGGTTATTCGTTTCGGGGAACCAACAGGTGAAGCACCAGCACGTGCGCGGCGTCCGCTGAGCGAAGTGATCCGCTAATCAACTGGGAACGCTGTCAGGGCGTCCCATCGGACGTTCATTGGTGGTCCGTGCCGCGCCAAGACCCAGAAAACAAAGGAAAATCACGATATGGTTTTGGTATGGTTTCGATATGGTTCTCGTATGGTTCATGCGACCATCTTTTCTGTTGGGCTGGATGTACCCGTTCCGGTGAGGTGATGGGCCGTTGTCCACTTTGCGGAGTTTTCTACCGTTGGCCAACTATTGATGCTGCGCCGCTTTGGGCAAACGCATCCAGAGTAATCCCATGATAAGCACCAGTACCACAGCTGAGGTTGTAAGCGCGGATTTGGCGATTGTAGCGGTGCTCGCCGCATAGACGAGTGAGGTCGAAACGTTGGGCCAGCTCCAGATCATGGCACTGATACCAAGGTTTTCCAGATAGTCGAACAGAGCACTGCCAACTGAAAAAACCACCCCAAGGCGCACAAGTTTGCTGTTGGGCATACGCTGTCTGAACCAGAAAATCGTGGCGATTAAAGTCAGCGAGAGCATAGCCGGGTAAAGCGTATCCAGCGGAATCTGGTGTCTTAGATAGTATGCGCGCCCATCCGCACCTAACGCGCTAAGAAGGGTGGCGGCGTCCGTGGGGGCATAGCCGAACGGACGCATGTCAAAGGGGGGATGCCCTGAGATATCTTGGATATGGGCAAGCGTGACCTTGATCATCAACGTGTAGAGGATTGCACCCGTCAAACCGGCGGCAACCGCGATCATTCCAATGTGTTTCGATTGAATTCTAATCATCGTTTTGTAAACTCCTTGAACTGTGCAACACATGCCCGCAGATAAAGCCCCTCGCATTATCAAATGATAAGGCACGCCATTATGAAATTACGCAGGTTTCTGACGCAATCGCCTGATCTGTCAGACAGTGGTGATGCGGACGTTTTTGCGTCTCATTGGACGCGAAAGCGCATGAACAAAGGAGCACATCTGACCCGACAAGAGCAGCCAGACACAGATGAATTCATTCTCTTGGAAGGATGTTTGACGAGCAGCGTTTGTGACCAAAATGGCAAAGAAGTTTGCGTAGGGTTTTATGTGGGCCCCTGTGTTGTCACACCAAGCATTGCACGAACGCGAGATGGAGTGTCGCTTGTAACCATGACGGCAACGACTGATGTCTCGCTTGCAAGGATCGAGAATGACGAGCTGTCAAAGCTGATGATTTCAACTGAATCTGTCCGCAATTGGGCCAATGGTGTTTTACGAGATACGTTAAGCCGGAAGGTGGATCGTGAGTGGTGTCTCGCCGCTCTTGGAGGGGCAGAGCGGCTCAACTGGTTTCGCGAAGCCTTCCCAGAGTATGAAGCGATCTTTTCTCATGCGTTGATAGCATCATTTTTGGGGGTCACACCCGTCACAATGAGCCGCTTACGCGCCAGAGATAAACGCTGACGGCAAGCGTCATCCGCTACGCGACCTGCACCTCGGCTAATATTGGTAGATGATCTGATGCGTGGCGGCCTTTTGATTTGCGCGGGATATCGAGCAGGCGCACATTAAGGCGTTCGCAATGGGCGATGCGGTCTAGTGCGCCCATGGGCAGGCTGGACGGGAATGTGCGCCCTGGTGTGAGGATGGTGTAACGTTGTGCGAGGCGGCCAAGCCCGACGCGGCGGGACCATTCGTTGAAATCCCCCAAAATCACGGTCGGGCGTGGCGGCAAAGCGTCGAGTTCCTCTCGGATGTGGTCCAACTGGCTGCGCCGTGATCTGCGCAACAGCCCGAGGTGAACACCGACAACCCGCAGGCTTGGCAGATCAACCGCAATTGCGCCGCGCGGTTCCAAGCCGGGGAGCGGGTAGCGGTGGATATGCGTGGCCGTGATGTTTGGCCGCGCCAATAACGCGATACCGTGCCAGCCGAGGCTGGTGTCGTTATCAGCAACGGGAAGCGGGCGCAGGTCCGTATGGGTTTCGATCAGATCTCGGGGAAGGGCGGTGGGGCGTGCGCCGAGGCGAAAGTCTGCTTCTTGCAGCGCGACCACGTCAGCGTTCAGCGCGTTTACAGCGTCCAGCACCCGCAGCGGGTCGCGTCGCAGGTCCGTGCCGAGCCCTGCGCGGATGTTATAGCTTGCTATGCGAAGGGGTGTGTGTTGCTGCATACTGACTATATTGGTATTCAACGGTGCAATCGGAAGACCTATGCAAAAGTTAACCAGCCCAATTGTTATTCGCCTGATCCAAGCCGTCCTTGGGCTTGAGATCGTGTCAGGTTTATTAACGCAAACATGGCCCGCGGTTTTCGCCGGCGCGGCGACCTTGATTTTGACGTTCTTGCCAGAGCGGTTTGCGGGGCTTTTTGGGATCAGGCTGCCGCGTTCGGTGCTGACCGCGATTGTGGTGTTCATTTTCGCGACGTTGTTCTTGGGGGAAGTCGGGGATTTCTATGAGCGGTTCTGGTGGTGGGATGTGGTGCTGCATTTCTCGTCGGCGCTCAGCTTTGGTGCGATTGGGTTCTTGTTGATCTTCATGTTGTTTGAGGGCGACCGGTACGCAGCACCGCCTTGGGCGCTTTCGGTTTTGGCGTTTTGTGTGGGGCTGTCGATCGGGGCGTTGTGGGAAGTGTTCGAGTTTTCGATGGATCAGCTGTTCGGGATGAACATGCAGAAATCCGGCCTCGTGGACACGATGAAAGACTTGATAATCGATTCCATTGGCGCAGCGATTGGTGCGTTTTCAGGGTATCTATACCTTAAAGGGCGGCAGCTCGGTGGGCTGGGGCAAATGCTGGAGCAGTTCGTGGACGCCAATAAGCGCTGGTACGGGAAATAACGTAAGCTGGGTTTGGGGCTGCGGCGACCTGTACTCGTGACATATAGCTGAAATGTCGTATGCATGTTCTTGAATGTAACAGCCAGAAGGACGATCCGATGATCCGCACAAGTTTCTTATGCATGATGGCAGCAACGCCTGTTTTGGCGAATGAAGATATTCCCGATCAGTATCCACAGTCGGTTCTGTATGAAGCCCCGATTGAGGTCATCAAAGATGTTTGGTCGGCGATTGGCGCGACAGCCCCCCCGACGTATGAAAACGCCGGCCACAACAACAACCTGTCGTTCATCGTGACGGGGGATGGTGTGATCGTGGTCAACGCGGGGGCCAATTATGCCCTGTCGGCTGCGATGCATGATGAAATTCGCGCCGTGACGGACCAGCCGGTGAAACTGGTCATCAACGAAAACGGGCAGGGCCATGCGATGCTGGGCAACAACTACTGGGTTGAGCAGGGGGTTGATATCCTCGCCCACGTTGATGCCGCTGCCGCGTTCGAGGACAAGTCGGCGCAAATTTTCGAAGGTATGCAACGCTATGCACGCGAGAATTCCGAAGGCACCGTCCCGCAGGGCCCGACGATTACCTTTGAAGGCGAATACATCATCGAGATGGGCGATATGCGGATTGAGGTCTTGGACCTTGGGCCTGCGCACAGCCCCGGTGATGTTTCGGTCTGGTTACCCGAGCAAAAGCTGGTGATTGCAGGCGATGTTGCGTTCCACGAACGGATGCCGCCGATTTTTTCGGACACCTGCACACGCTGCTGGCTTGAGACGTGGGAAACGGCGTTTGAGCCGCTTGGTGCGCTCTATGTAATTCCCGGTCACGGGCATCCGACGAATATGGATGTGGTGCGGGCAGGAACACACGGGTACATCAGCCACCTGCGTGAGAAAATTGGCGAGCATATTGACGAAGGTGGCGATCTGGCAGGGGCCTACTACGTGGATCAGTCCGCTTATGAAGGTCTTGATACCTTCGAAGAACTGGCAACGAAGAACGCAGGCGTGGTCTATTCCGAGATGGAATGGGAGTGAGTCTGGGTCGACCAGTTGAGGCCACCGCTCAAAGCAGACTTTCGCGGCGAAAGAGCTGTAGCCAGCATCAGGGAATTTCGTGCCCAGTCGTTCATTTTACCCTTTGAGCGATACGAACCTTCCGGATTGAAAGAGTAGCGGCAAGCCATCGCGCGATTGTGCGCGTGTTACCTGACCGATAATGACCGAGTGATCACCTGCGTCGTGTTCAGCGTGCAGGGTGCATTCAAACCGCGCGAGGCAACCCTCGATCAATGGAACAGAGTTTTCATTCACGGCCATGTCGAGCCCGCCAAAAGCAGATTTATCTTTGGTGAACCCGTTGCACAGCTGCTGCTGATGGGCGTCCAGAACGTGAATTGCAAAGTGCATTGCGCCTGTGAAGTACTTGAAACGTTTAGAAGATTTCGCCGGAGACCACAGAACAAGAGGCGGGTCGAGCGAAACGGAGGCAAAGCTGTTTGCTGTGATTCCGATCGGGCCATCCTCGGACGGAACCGTCACGACCGTCACCCCTGTGGCATAAGAGCCAAGGGCATCGCGAAACGCGCGTGCATCTAATTTGGGATCAAAGGGGGTCATGTTCAGCAACCTCATGTCCGAGCGCGGTTTCGGAGGGTTTGAGCCAAGTTTCGCGCCCCATATCCACGTTAAGAGCGTCATATAACCCCTTGATGTGGTTT
>DQCL01000087.1:5734-12913 GCA_003533975.1 Octadecabacter sp.
GCCATAGATGCTGGCTTGGTCCATCGTTGTGATGCCTTGCTCAAGGCAGGCTTCGATCTTGGCTTGGACGGTTTTTTTGGGGGGGGCATCCACGTCGCCAAGGGGCCACATACCGCAAACGATGCGGGACAGAGAAAGGTCAGACGTGAAGTTAATGCGTTCCATTAGATGCGGGGTCCGTTTCCGAGAAGGGGTGCTGGGGTGCCACTTGGGACACGACCATAAGCATGAGGCAATGAACAGGTTTTCAAGTCTGGCATGGGGCGGCACAGAAAAGCGCCGCGATGGGGCAGGCGGTTTCACTTTAGCGGCGATAGAGGATTGGGAACCAATCTTCGCGCAGGCGTTGACCTTGGATCATATCATGGCCCGGGAAGGGCGGTGATGTGGGGCCGGGGCGTTCGGTGTATCGCGCGTCATCGCCCAACAACCGCAGGGAAAATGCGCGGCGGCGGGAGGTCGTTTCATTGCCACGTGCGCCGTGTAGGATGTGGTAGTTAAACGCCACCGCGTCGCCGGCGTCCATTGGATATTCGCAGATTTCCATGCCGTCCGCGTCGGGGTCCGGCACGGGCATGTAGTCGTCTTCGTTCGGGTAAAACGCAGTTTCGGCAAGCCAGCGGGTTGGCAGAACGGGCTTGGGCCATTTGTGTGATCCTGCAACGCACCGCAACGATGCATCTGTGACAGGATCAAGCGGGGACCAGAAGCTGACCGTTTGCTGGCCTTCAACGAAATAGTAGGGGCCATCCGTGTGCCACGGCGTAGGCTTTGACGTGCCGGGTTCTTTGACAAGTACGTGGTCGTGAAACAGTTGCACGGTTTGGCTTTGCATCAGATCCGCGGCGACCTCGGCTGCCGCGCTGTCACGAATAACGGTTTCAAATTCGGGGATGCGCTGCCAGTTGCAATAGTCATCAAAGAACCGGCCTTTTTCGCCAGACTTTAGGTTTTCGGCGGCGTAGGGGCCGGGCGCGGCCATATTGCGCTCAACGCCGGCGCGCAGGGTTTCGACGTGGTGTGCGAACAGGCCTTTGATGAGGACCACGCCGTCGCGCTGATAGGCGTCAATATGGTCTTGCGTAATGAGTTTATGTGTCATGGGGAGAACGTGGCTTTGACGCCGCGTGGCGTCAAGGGATGACAGGGGCCAATCGCAAGGTTATATGCCCGCCATGAACGTGAATTTACATACAGCTGCCCGCCTGAGCGTGGCCCCGATGATGGACTGGACGGATCGTCATTGCCGTTACATGCATCGTCTGCTGTCGCGTCGCACGTTGTTGTATACGGAAATGGTAACGTCGCCTGCATTGGTGCGCGGGGATGCACGCTATTTGTTGCGGTTTGACCCTAGCGAACAGCCTGTGGCCTTGCAGCTTGGTGGGTCCGATCCTGTTGAATTGGCGCAGGCTGCCGTGATGGGGGCTGAGGTTGGTTATCCTGAGATTAACCTCAACTGTGGGTGCCCATCTGATCGGGTGCAATCGGGGGCATTTGGCGCTGTGTTGATGAAGCAGCCTGCGCTGGTGGCTGAATGTTGTGCTGCGATGATTGCCGCGCAACCTGCTGAAGTGACTGTAAAATGTCGCATCGGTGTGGATGATCAGGACCCTGAAGAGGTGTTGCCCGAGTTTTTGGCACGTATCGTCGGGGCGGGTGTCACGCGCGTGACGATCCATGCGCGTAAAGCGTGGTTGCAGGGGCTTTCGCCAAAAGAAAACCGTGATGTGCCGCCATTGGACTATGATCTGGTGCACCGCATGAAGGGTTTGTTTCCGAACCTGCATATCTCAATCAATGGTGGCGTTGCGAGCTTGCAGCACGCCAAGGAATTACTGGATGCGGGCCTTGATGGTGTGATGATCGGGCGTGCGGCCTATCACAATCCGACGGATATTCTGCAAGCGGCGGATGCCTTGATCTGGGGCGAGGAAATGGGACCTGAGCCTGTCGATGTGGTCATGCAGATGCGCGACTACATTGAGGCACACATGGCCGATACCACGCGCGGTGGCGGCAAGCTGATGCCCGTTGCTAAGCCAATGCTGGGACTGTTTGCCGGGCGCCCGGGCGCACGCCAATGGCGGCGCTACCTGTCCGAGAACGCGCATCTTGAAGGGGCTGGGTGGTCTGTGATTGAGGGTGCCTTGGCTGCAATGGAACGAACAGCCGCATAAGGGTTGTTGCCGCCGCACACATGCGCAATGTTAGCCTAACACTTGGAGCACCTTATGCCTGAAATATCTGTTCTTTTACCGCTCATTGGATTGCTTATGGTGATCGGCGCGTTTGCTGGCGTTTTGGCTGGATTGCTCGGGGTTGGCGGCGGCATCGTATTGGTGCCAGCGTTCTTTTATGCCTTCTCATCGCTTGGCTATGACAGCCCGCAGTTGATGCAAATCTGTTTGGCGACGTCGCTAGCGACGATCATCGTGACATCGCTGAGGTCACTGAATTCGCACAATAAAAAGGGCGCGGTGGAATGGGATATTCTGCGCGGTTGGGGTTTGGGCATTGTCATCGGGGCCATAGTTGGCGTGGCAGTGGCAACGCAATTGCGCTCTGTTGTTCTGCAAGCATTATTTGGCGGCTTGGGCATTTGCATCGGGCTTTATATGGCGTTCGGCAAGTCGGACTGGCGGCTTGGGGATGGGATGCCAAAAGGCGCATTTCGCGCGGTTGGGTCACCTATTATCGGATTTCTATCGGTCTTGATGGGCATTGGCGGCGGCAGCTTTGGGGTGCCGACGATGACATTGTTTGGCGTGCCGATCCATCGCGCGGTGGCCACGGCGTCAGGCTACGGTGTGATTATCGCGACACCGGCAGTGATCGGGTTCTTGTTCGCTGATATTGAGGTCGCTCCGCCGCTGACGGTGGGGGCGGTAAACTTTGGCGCGTTTGGTGTGGTGGTTTGTATGACATTGATCACCGCTCCGTGGGGCGCGGCATTGGCGCACCGGATGGACCCGAAGCCGCTGAAGCGGGTGTTCGGGCTTTTCCTGATATTGGTGGCGCTGAATATGTTGCGTAAGGTCGTTTTGGGCTAACGTTTCAACCGCGCGGCGCGACCACCGCGACGTTTGCTGATCAGCTTTGTGCGGTTGGGCAGGTCGTCCATCACTGCTTTACGCGCATTGCTAGACAGGCTGGACCACACACCGATTTCATCAATCGAACGCAAACAGCCGGTACACAGGCGCGAGTCCGGCTGGATCACGCAGATATTGATACAGGGGCTTTCGATTTCGTTCCGTTTCCAAATGCCGTCTGTGTCTTCTGTCATGATGCGTTCCGCACGTGGCTGAGGCGATCAAGCAAGCCTTGCAGGATGATGCTTGCGGCGACGTTGTCGATACGTTCGGCGCGGCGTTTGCGGGACAGGTCGGCTTCAAGCATGGCGCGATCAGCGGCGACGGAGGACAGGCGTTCGTCCCAGTAGGTGATTGGCAGCTCGGTCAGGCGGGTAAGGTTGCGGGCAAACGCGCGGGTGGATTGTACGCGCGGCCCCTCAGAGCCGTCCATATTGCGCGGTAGCCCAAGCACGATGCCTGCGATATTGCGGTGTGCAGTGATTTCAAACAGGCGCGCGGCGTCTGCCTGAAATTTGGTGCGTTTGATCGTTTCAAGCGGTGATGCAATGGTCAGCATCGCATCCGACACAGCCACGCCGATGGTTTTGGTGCCTAGATCAAGCCCAGCAAGGGGCGCGTAACTGGGCAGGGCGTCGGCAAATTCAGTCACGTCTTCAAAGATCATTCGATCAGGCCTGCCTCTTGTGCGGCGCGGCGAACGATTTGCACAGCTTGGATGTCGGCACCAAAAATGGTCTCGGCCTCAGCTAGAACGGTTAGGGCGGTTTCGTTTTCACCCAAGATCGCAAGGGATGAAACGAGGCGGGCCCAGTCTTGCGGCGGGCCGCCCTCAGATGCGAGGCGGTCTGCCAATTGGCTGACCATGCCTTGGATCATTTGCTGGCGCTCTTCTGTGGTCATGTCTTCTGCGGCTTCGAGGTCAGCGTTGGACGGGCCGCGTTGCTCGGGGAGGGCGTAATCCATACCCAATTGCGCGGCGATGTCAGAAATCTGGCTCGCTGCAAAATCCCAGTACATGGTATCCTGTTCGCCGTTCTCAACCACATTGCGCCAGAAATTAAAGGCGCGATCTGGGCGGTCATTTTGAGCATAAAGCAAACCCGCATAATAGAGCGCGGGTGTGCTTTCAGGGTTGTTTTGCAAGATGCGTACCGTAATCGTTTCCGCCTCGGGGGAGACATATCCTTGTGTGCCGATCACAAGGAAGTCGAGGAGGCGCACGTAATCGGCCTCAGTTACGGTGTCACCCAGAAGGGCAATGGTGCGTTCTTGTGCGCGTGCGGCGCGTTGCATGTTTCCGACGCTGGCTTCCACTTGGGCGAGGTAGGCCCACGCCTGTACCTCGTCCGCACGCTCAAACGCTGCGGCGCGTAGGGCCTGCAAGATTTCAGCGGTTTCAGGCTCGGCAAGTGAAATGGAATCAAATTCTGGGCTGTCGGCCTCTGCTTCAAGTTGGGAAGGGCGGTTGGCGCGACGTTCTTCGCCGATCGCGATTCGCTCGGCGCGTGGTACGTCTCCGTAACCTGCCGCACCTAATTCCCAATAGAGTCCGCCTGCACCGGCGATGAGTGCCGCCGCCAAAATCAACGCGACTGCACGGCTAACGCGCTGGGGCGCACCGGTTGAGGTCGCACGGGCGTTCGCATCGGCTGTGAGCAATCGGCGCGACACTTCGGTGCGGGTGCGCTCGGCCTCAGCCTCATCCAGGACGCCGCGTGCAAGGTCGCGGTCCACTTCCAGCAATTGGTCGCGGTAAATGTTGATGTCGGTGTCTTCGGCTGCCTCGCGCGTGCGGCCGCGCCATAGCGGGGTAAACACTGCGCCAACTGCCAGCACTGCAAGTACCACGCATGTTAGCCCGAAGATGATAAGTTCATTGTTCATGCCGCAAGATGTAGTCGTTTGACGCGCCCGAAAAAAGGGACAATCGTGTGAAGTGTTGCGGCCAAAGGGCGCGTGTCGCAAACTGATGTCTTTATGCCGCTGGGAGTATCCACTTTTTCCCCAATCGGCCCAGAAGAAATAGAGATGATTCACTGTCGAGGGGACAGACATGCGCCGCTTTTCCGCTTTTGCCATTGCCCGTGAAGCCACACGTTACCATTCCGGTTGGGAACGCCATTGGCGCAGTCCGACGCCGAAGAAGAAATATGATGCGATTATCGTGGGTGCCGGAGGGCATGGGCTGGCGACGGCGTGGCACTTGGGCAAGCACTACGGCATCACCAACGTCGCGATTATCGAAAAGGGTTGGCTGGGTGGCGGCAACACGGGGCGTAATACGACCATCATCCGGTCCAACTATCTGCAAGACCCGTCTGCGGCGATCTATGAGAAGTCGCGGTCCTTGTATGAAACCATGTCGCAGGATTTGAACTACAACGTCATGTTTAGCCCACGCGGTGTGATCATGCTGGCACAAACCCACCACGAGGTGCGGGGCTATCAACGCACGGCCCACGCCAATGCGTTGCAGGGGGTGACGACGGAATGGATTAATCCTGCACGGGTGAAGGAACTGTGCCCGATCATGAATATTGAGGGGCCGCGGTATCCTGTCTTAGGTGGGTTGTGGCAGGCACGGGGCGGCACGGCGCGTCACGATGCGGTTGCATGGGGCTATGCGCGGGCCTGTTCTGACATGGGCATGGACATCATCCAGCAATGCGAAGTCACGGGTGTGCGCACTGAGGGCGGTAAGGTTGTCGGCGTAGACACGACCAAAGGCGCGATTGATTGTGACAAGCTCGGGATGGTTGTCGCAGGCCACGCGAGCCATTTGGCGGATATGGCGGGCTTTAGGCTGCCGATGGAATCTGTGGCGTTGCAGGCCTTGGTGTCTGAACCGATCAAGCCTTGCATGGATATCGTTGTGATGGCGAACACGGTGCATGGGTATTTGTCCCAGTCCGATAAGGGCGAAATGGTGATTGGCGGTGGCACGGACGGGTTCAACAACTACACCCAGCGCGGATCATTCCACCACGTTGAGGAAACCGTGCGGGCGTTGAACGAGACGTTTCCTATTCTCAGTCGCCTGAAGATGCTGCGTCAGTGGGGTGGGATTGTGGATGTAACGGGGGATCGATCCCCGATTTTGTCTAAGACACCCATTGGGGGCGTCTTCGTGAACTGTGGCTGGGGCACTGGCGGGTTCAAGGCCATTCCGGGGTCCGGTTTTGCGATGGCAGAGCTCATGGCCAAAGGCGCGTCACCGCTGACGGATGAGTTTTCGATGTATCGGTTCAGGGAAGGCAAGTTCATTGATGAGAGCGTTGCTGCGGGGGTTGCGCACTGATGATCAATTGCAATGCTGCCGCCGGCGAGCGGTTTCATACCTATATTCCATTCGGCAAACCCTCCAATGCACGTAAGCAAGGCAGCATTCCTCTGGCGGGTCCCTTCGAGGCGGTTATAGGCGCGGGCGCGGCTGGGCCGACCACGGGTGGGCTGTTCGGGCTTGCTGAGAGTGACGAACTTGACACGGAGGGCCGTGCTCGTGGTGCCTCTGATGCACAATCGGCCCTCCCGGGGGGGAGGTCGGGCCGGGCGCGTTCGCGCCGGAGGGCAGCATCGGTGGGTTTGGCAGATTTAAGCCGACGGAACCAAGGGCGACGGGCCACCTCTCGCCCAAATGCTCCGGCGATTTCCGCTTATGTTCCTATGCGCGTAAAACCCGCCATTCTGTCCCTTCCCAATAAGGAGGACTTGAAATGGCTGACTACGACTTCTCGAAACCTGCACCGGATCGGTCGCACCGTATCCCGCACGACACGGGGTCGGGTACTGGGGGCTTGGGGCTTATCCTCGTTGGCATCGTTATCGTGCTCGTTGTGCTTTACGCCGTCTTCGGGGGCGCTGTCGTGCCGCTTGAGCAAGACCCGAGCGCCGTCGCGCCCGCAGCTGAAACAGCGCCAGCGCAATAACGACCACCACTCACGGATAGGTCTTACAGGGCGGGGCGCAATCTCCGCCCATCGTGCCGTGCGCATCCAAAACTTGCCCCCTCATTTTGAACTTGGGGGCTGCGATGCCTCCGTTACGGAGGTCCGCCCATGCTGATCCTTGAATGCCCGTATTG
>DQCL01000111.1 GCA_003533975.1 Octadecabacter sp.
CGCCATGTCTTCAGCTTGTAGACCATGCCGTCTGTCGTAAAGAACAACAGCTGTGTGTGTGTGTTGGCAACGAAAAGCTGCGTGACGACATCGTCTTCTTTCAAGCCGCCGCCAGATACGCCTTTACCGCCACGCTTTTGCGCGCGGAAATCGCTGAGTACTGTGCGTTTGATGTAACCGGATTCAGTGACCGTCACGACCATGTCCTGACTTTCGATCAGGTCTTCGTCTTCCATGTCGCCGGACCAGTCGACGATTTCTGTACGGCGCGGCACTGCGAATTGGGTTTTCACTTCGTCCAACTCGTTGCGGATAATGTCCATGATGCGTTCACGTGACGACAGGATCGCAAGGTATTCTTTGATCTTGCCTGCAAGCTCTTCCAGCTCATCAGTGACTTCTTTGACGCCGATTTGTGTCAGGCGCTGCAAGCGCAGTTCAAGAATGGCGCGGGCTTGGATTTCGGACAGATTATAAGTGCCGTCATCGTTGGCCGTATGGGTCGGATCATCAATCAACGCGATGAAGGGCAGGATTTCTTGCGCGGGCCAGCGGCGATCCATCAACGCGAGACGGGCTGCCGGAGCATCTGCAGAGGCGCGGATCGTGGCGACAACTTCGTCAACGTTGGACACTGCCACAGCCAGACCACACAAGACATGGGCGCGGTCGCGGGCTTTGTTCAGCTCAAACGCGGTGCGGCGAATGACAACGTCTTCGCGGAAATCAAGGAAGGACGTCAGGAAACGGCGCAGCGTCAGCGTTTCAGGACGACCACCGTTCAGCGCCAGCATGTTGCACCCGAATGATGTTTGCATCGGCGTGAAACGGAACAATTGGTTCAGAACGACCTCGGCGGTCGCGTCGCGCTTAAGCTCAACAACCACACGCACACCGTTACGATCAGATTCATCCTGAACGTGGGCAATGCCTTCGATCTTCTTGTCACGCGCGGCTTCCGCGATGCGTTCGATCATGGTGGCTTTATTGGTCTGATAGGGGATTTCATCAATGATGATGGCCCAACGGTCCTTACGGATCTCCTCGACCTTTGTTTTACAACGAATAACGACGGAGCCACGACCTTCGAGATAGGCTTTACGTGCACCTGAACGGCCCAGCATAACGCCCCCCGTGGGGAAGTCGGGGCCTGGGATGTAGTCGATAAGTTGTTCGGACGTCAGGTCAGGTTCGTCGATTAGGGCCAGCGTGGCTTCAATGACTTCGCCCAAGTTATGGGGCGGGATATTCGTCGCCATACCGACAGCAATACCGCCCGCGCCGTTGACCAGCATGTTTGGGAAACGGGCAGGGAGAACGGATGGTTCACGTTCCTTGCCGTCGTAGTTGTCCATGAAATCGACGGTGTCTTTGTCAATGTCACTGGTCATGAAGGACGCGACCTTGGCGAGACGGGATTCCGTGTAGCGCATCGCAGCCGCGCCATCACCGTCCATCGAGCCGAAGTTACCCTGACCGTCGATCAGCGGCAAAGACATAGAGAAATCCTGCGCCATACGGACCAAGGCGTCATAAATCGCGCTGTCGCCGTGTGGGTGGTAAGAGCCCATTACATCGCCCACAGATTTGGCCGATTTGCGGTAGGTTTTGTCGTGGGTGATACCCTTTTCATACATCGAGTAAATGATGCGGCGGTGAACCGGTTTTAAGCCGTCCCGAAGGTCCGGAATCGCACGCGAAACGATCACCGACATGGCGTAATCAAGGTAGGAGGTTTTCATCTCCGAAGTGATGGAAATCGAAGGGCCGTCATGTTGCATGCGAATCGCTACGTCGCCGCCAGAGTTTTCTTCTTCATTTTCAGGAGTTTCTGGTGTGTCGTTCATGTCGTTCGCCTGCCTGACCGAGCTGACTCGGTCCCTCTATATATTGTTGGTTCAATCTATATCAGAGGCTAGGGGTGGTGCAACGGTTAGAGATCGAATTTGCTTACGCAAATCCGATCCATTGGGGGATTTTGCATCCCCCAAACCCCCAGCAAGGTTTTTAGAACAAAAGAAGAGAGAAGCGTTATTTGGCGCGGTTGAGCATCCCGTATAGATCACGTGGATCGTCTGGGTCAGCGAGCATGTCGAGGTCAATGTAGAAATCCGTATCTTTGATCGCGTCTTTGATGCAGCGTAGGGCAGAGAAATCCTCGATTGCGAAGCCGACTGAATCGAACAGTGTGATCTGCTTGTCATCTATGCGCCCCGTTGTTTTTCCGGAAATAACCTCATGGAGTTCGATAACGGGGTGGTCATCTGCAAGGGCTTGAATTTCACCTTCGACGCGAGTTTGGGGTGGATATTCCACAAAGATCGACGAGCGGTGAAGGATGTCGGCGTGCAGTTCAGTTTTACCCGGGCAGTCGCCGCCAATGGCGTTGATGTGAACACCCGCGCCAACCATGTTGTCGGTCAACACGGTGGCATTCTGTTTGTCAGCTGTGCAGGTCGTGATGATCTGCGCGCCTGCCACGGCGTCCTCTGCTGTTTTGCAGGTTGTTATATGTAAGCCGCTGTTTTCAAGGTTATACGCGCATTTTTGTGTTGCTGCTGGATCGGTATCGAATAGGCGCACGTGGGTCACGCCGCAAATGGCCTGAAACGCGCGGCATTGGAATTCGGACTGGGCGCCATTGCCGATCATCGCCATTGTTGAGGCGCCTTTCGGGGCAAGGTGTTTGGCGGTCAGTGCAGACATGGCGGCCGTGCGTAAGGCGGTGAGAAGGGTCATTTCGCTGAGCAGGACAGGGTAACCGGAGTGCACATCGGCGAGCAGACCAAAGGCGGTCACAGTTTGCAGGCCTTCAGCTGTGTTTTTGGGGTGGCCGTTGACGTATTTGAACCCATACATTTCGCCATCCGAAGTTGGCATAAGTTCGATCACGCCGACATCGGAATGGGACGCCACGCGCGGGGTTTTGTCGAATTTATCCCACCGTAGAAAATCTTGTTCGATGGTATCTGCGATACGGGTGAGCATTGCTGCGAGCCCGTTGGCGTGAACCAAGCGCATCATATTTTCAACGGAGACAAAAGGCACGAGGGCCTTGTTCGACGGGGACAACATATTAATATCCTTAAACAAATGCGCGGGTTGGGCGGTCAAACACGCGGCGACCCATGAGGGACGCTGTGAGGTCAACCATGAGGGAGGCTGTTTTGCCGCGCTCGTCCATAAAGGGGTTGAGTTCAACCAGATCAAGGGAGGTGACGCGCTGGCTGTCGTGGAGCATTTCCATGACTAGGTGTGCTTCGCGCAAGGTCGCGCCACCGGGTACGGTTGTGCCAACGGCGGGCGCGATGTCGGGGTCGAGGAAGTCCACATCAAGCGAGACGTGAAGCAGGCCATTGGCGGCTTCAACCTTGGCAAGGAAATCAGCCAATGGCGCGCGAATGCCGCCTTCGTCGATGGCGCGCATATCGGCGATCTCGATGTCGGTCGTTGCGAGGGCGGCATGTTCGGCAGGATCGACAGAGCGCAGACCAATCATACAAACATTTGCTGTCGGGACTGGATTTTTCACAGGCGGGAAGGCGTCAAAGCCGTCGCGCCCCGTGAAGTAGGCCGTTGGTGTGCCGTGCAGGTTGCCAGAGGCGGTTGATTGGGGGGTGTGAAAGTCACTGTGGGCATCAAGCCAGAGGACAAAGAGCGGTCGCCCAACCGCCGCGGCATGATCGGCGATACCAGACACGGTGCCGAGCGCGAGAGAGTGATCGCCACCCAAAAAAATGGGCAACCCATTCGGCGCGGCGTCCTTGGCAGCCTTTTGCAACGTGCGCGTCCAGCCAACTGTTTGGGGGAGGGCGACGAGGTGGTCGTGGTCCGGAATGGTTGTCTCTTCGGCTGTTAGATTGCCGAGATCAGACACGCTGTGACCCAGCTCAACCAGTGTTTCGGCGAGGCGGGCCGTTCGGTAGGCGTCTGGCCCCATGATACAGCCCTTGCGGTCTTTGCCGCTGTCGACAGGCGCGCCGATGAGGAGAATGTTTTGCGGGGTCATGGGGGGCTCCAGAGTGATTTGGGGTATATTGGCCGGGCTTGTTAAGGCGGGGAAGATAGCGCATTGTTCAATTTGTGCGGTAATTGATCAAAATGGACTACTTTAATGGACGAATTGGATGGTAAGCTGGTGCAGGCACTTAAACGGGACGGTCGTGCGGCTGTGTCTGATCTGAGCGCCGATCTTGGGGTAACGCGGGCAACTGTTAAGGCGCGGATGGACCGATTGCGGGAAAGCGGTGAAATAGCTGGCTTTACAGTGCAAACACGCGCGGATGTCGCAGCCCATAGTGTCCGTGGTTTGATGATGTTGGGGATCGAGGGGCGCGGCACCGAGAAAGTCATGCGCGCGTTGCTGGCTATGGTCGAGGTACAGGCGGTTCATTCCACCAACGGAACCTGGGATTTGATTGTGGAAATTGGAACCGACACGTTGGATGGTTTGGATGCGGTTTTGTTTCGCATTCGACGGATAGACGGGGTTACGCGATCCGAGACAAGTTTACTGCTCTCAACTCGGCGGGCAGGGCGTTAGGGTCGAATTGACTAGGCCAATCCGATCATCTGGCAGTTTCAACCCAGCCCCCCGTGGGATATTTTGAAACAAAGACAAAGGGTGGCGTTTAGCGGCGTGCCGCGGCGATCCAGAAACCAGCCAAGACGAGCGAAATTAGGGCGTTATAGGAGGCCATTGAGAGGCCCATGAGCGACCAGACGACGTCATCGCACATTACGATTGGTGCGATGTCTGTGCTGAGCGGGTCCGCCAGATTTAATGCGCCACCGCCTGTGCAGCTTGTCGGGCCTTCCCACCAGTCACGTTCAACGCCTGTATGGTAGACGCCAATTGCTCCGGTTGTGAGCGCTGCAAGACCGCCGAGGATGGCCAGCTGGGTTTGGAAGCGTGTGAGGATGAGCGCCAAGATGCCGATAACTATCGCCGCGGCGTGCGGGTAGCGTTGCCAAAGGCACATTTGGCAAGGCGCATAGCCCAAAACCTGAAAAAAGAATGCGCCGGCAAGGAGGGCGAAGCTGCCAAAGGCGGCGAGAGCAATAAGGTTTGTTTTTGTCATGTTCATAGATACTTCACTAAGAAGAAACCGCCGATCAGCACAACGCAAAAAAGCGTGAACACCAACCCGAGGCGCTTTTCGATGAAGGTACGGATGGGGTCGCCAAACTTCCATAACAGGGCGGCGATGATGAAAAAGCGTAATGCGCGCGCGAGGATGGAGGTTACAATGAAGGTGCCAATTGGCATCGCTGTGAAACCCGACATGATCGTGATGACCTTATAGGGGAACGGTGTGATGCCCGCGACGAGAACGGCCCAGAAGCCCATATCGTTGAAACGGGTGCTAAACTCTTCCATTGAATGCGTTTTTCCGAGGGCTTCGAGAACGGGTTGGCCGATCGTTTCAAATGCGAACATGCCGATGCCATATCCGAGCATGCCGCCTAAGACGGAGGCCACGGTTGCGACGCCCGCAATCAAGAATGCGCGATGCGGCGCAGCGATGATCATTGGAATCATCAGTAAATCAGGTGGAATCGGAAAGACTGAGCTTTCGACAAAAGCCACGCAGGCCAGCGCCCAAAGCGCATAAGGTGAGTNNCAGTTGTATAGACGACGGATCATGGATGACCTTTTGAGGCTGCTCTTATTTGTTTGGTTTCTTAGGCCAGAGACAGGCTGTATGGTCAACAGCAACTATATGCAGAAGGTGTGCAGATGAAGTGGCAAGGCAGACGTGGTAGCAGCAATATCGAGGATCGTCGTCGCAGTAGCGGTGGCGCCCGCAAGGCCGGTGGGATCGGTGGTATTGCGGGTTTGCTGATCTTGCTGGCTGGATTGTATTTTGGGTTCGATACATCAGGTTTTGTCGATCTTGGTGGAGCCGAACAGCATGCACGTGGCGGTGAGGTAACTCAGGCGGATGAACGTGCCGCGCAGTTTGTGTCCGTTACGCTGGCTGACACGGAAGAGATTTGGGCCGATGTTTTCGCGCGCCAAGTTGGGGA
>DQCL01000110.1:0-2779 GCA_003533975.1 Octadecabacter sp.
ATGACGATTTCGAACCCCGTTCTGTTCCTCGCATCTGATCGCGAATTGGCGGAAGAGGCATGGGCTGGCGACATCATCGGCATCCCAAACCACGGCCAATTGCGCATCGGGGATACCTTAACCGAAGGCGAAGCGCTGCAAGTAAAGGGCATCCCGTCCTTTGCGCCTGAATTATTGCAAGGCGTGCGCGCTGGCGACCCGTTGAAGTCCAAGCACCTTGAAAAGGCGCTGATGCAATTTGCCGAAGAAGGTGCCGCCAAGGTGTTTAAACCTTCATTCGGGTCGGGCTACATCGTCGGTGTTGTCGGCCCGCTACAATTTGAAGTCTTGGCGAGCCGCATTGAACTGGAATACGGGCTGCCTGTTCGGTTTGAGCAATCCCAATTCACATCCGCACGCTGGGTGTCAGGTTCCCAAGACGCCGTTGAAAAGTTCACTGCAGCCAACAAACAGCACATCGGCACGGACAGCGATGGCGACACAGTGTACCTTACACGACTGCAATGGGACATCGACCGCGTTGCCCGCGACTACCCCGATATCGTCCTGACCGCGACGAAAGAAATGATGGCCTAGCCTGAGTCAGATCCGCAACAACCCGCCGATCCCGAAAGCTTTTACTGGATCAGATGTCTGAAGCGTCTTAGAATCTCAGCAACAATGACGGAGTTTTCAAATGACCAAATCATCAGCTTCAATTCTTGCCCTGACAGCGCCCCTCACCATCGGGGCGTCCGTCGTTTGGGCTGACGACAACGCGGCGCAATGGGATCTCCTTTCGCAAATCGAAGTCGACGAGATCATCACAGAAACGTCCTACGAAGTACGCAAGGTGTTTCCGTCTTCCATTGAAAACGGTGTCGAGCAGTTTGACATCAGCGGATACCTCGTTCCGCTGAACGAAGGCGCCGAGATTTCAGATTTCATCCTGATTTCCGACATGGGTTTCTGCCCGTTCTGCGGGTCCCCTGAACACGGCACGTCGTTGCAGGTGTCCATGGCGGCCCCGATTACCTTTGAAGAAGGTAAGCGCGTGACCCTGCGTGGCGCTTTGGAAACGGTAACCGACCCCCAAACATGGCAAACGACGCTTCTTAACAACGCGCACGCGCTCTGACCCTTCGCAATCGCGTCCAGCCTGATGGCCAGATTTCGGATGTCTCGTCGCGCGGGCTGTTCACTGGCAATCGCGGGATTTTGCATACCTCTGACAAAGTTCTGGGTGCCGCGCTGTGGAAGCATCGCGCATGGATTTGTTGCACGTTGAATTGGCAGAACAGGCGGCGCAACGTCATGAGCGGGCGCAACTGGACGGAATTGTTTTTCCTTGATGAAGCAGTCGCAATGGCGGCCGGACATCGCCCTTGCGCCTATTGCAGACGTGAAAATTACAACGCTTTTACAGATGCTTGGGGCGGAAAAATGAAAGCCCCGCAGATGGATGCCGTTCTCCATGCGGCCCGCGCGGTTCATGGGGCACGCCGCCTGCAAACCCACAAAGCAGATGCTCACGGGCTGCCTGACGGCACGTTTATCAAGACGGATAAGCCCTTATTACTTCAGCGCGATGCGGCAGTCCCCTACACCCCCACTGGCTACGGTGCGCCAAAACCCCGGCCAACGGGCCTTGTTACCGTGTTGACATCGCCGCCGATGATTTCGGTATTGCGTGGCGGATATACCCCCCATCTGCACCCTACCGCAGGCTAACCCCTTTGTTTACTTGACGTTATCCCGCCTCGGACGTAGGTGTTTGCCACCCAAAGGGCAGGCAATACGGCCAGCCCAGCCGCGTGACGATTGCGGCTTACTGCTGCAAACTCCGCGAAAGGATTAAATTGACCAAATTCAGTGACTTAAATCTCGACAAGAAGGTCCTCAAGGCCGTCGAAGAAACCGGCTACGAAACGCCGACCCCTATTCAAGCCGGTGCGATTCCCCCTGCCTTAGAGGGCCGTGATGTTCTTGGCATCGCCCAAACAGGCACAGGTAAAACCGCCAGCTTCACGCTGCCGATGATCTCCATGCTCAAGCGTGGCCGTGCACGGGCGCGTATGCCGCGCTCCTTGGTGCTGGCCCCTACACGTGAATTGGCGGCACAGGTTGCCGAAAACTTTGACGCCTATGCCAAGCACACAAAACTGACGAAGGCGCTGTTGATTGGCGGCGTGTCGTTCAAAGAACAAGACGCACTGATCGACCGTGGTGTTGACGTTCTGATCGCCACACCAGGCCGCTTGCTTGACCATTTTGAGCGCGGCAAACTGATCTTGTCTGACGTAAAAATCATGGTCATCGACGAAGCTGACCGGATGCTCGATATGGGTTTTATCCCTGATATCGAACGCATTTTCGGCCTTACGCCGTTCACGCGCCAGACATTGTTCTTTTCTGCGACGATGGCACCGGAAATTGAACGTATTACCAATACGTTCTTGTCCAACCCTGCCAAAATCGAAGTCGCCCGCGCTGCGACGACGTCCGAAAACATCAAACAAGGTGTTGTAATGTTCAAAGGCGGCGCCAAAAACGCCGCTGAAAAACAAAAATTGCTGCGTGATCTGATCACCTCTGAGGGCGATGAATGCCGTAACGGGATTATCTTCTGCAACCGCAAGATCGACGTTGATGCTGTCGCGAAATCCATGACGAAGGCGGGGCTTGATGCCTCCCCTATCCACGGCGACCTCGACCAATCGCACCGAATGAGGACCCTTGCAGGGTTCCGCGATGGCACATTGCGCTTCCTTGTGGCGTCCGATGTGGCGGCCCGTGGTCT
>DQCL01000110.1:2818-5890 GCA_003533975.1 Octadecabacter sp.
TATGTTCACCGGATTGGTCGCACGGGTCGTGCGGGCAAAAAGGGTACAACGATCATGATCTGCACCCCACGTGACGAAAAGAACTTCGATGACATCGAACGCCTTGTCGAAATGACTATTCCACGGATCGAAATGCCTGGTACGGCGTCTTCAGCTGCCGCTGCACCCAAGCCGGAAACCGCACCAAGCGAAGACAAGCCAAAGCGGACCCGCACCCGTGGTGGCCGTGGCCGTAAAAGCGATGCCCCAAAATCTGAGGACGCACCGCAAGAGACTTCAAAGGTCGAAACGCCAAAGCAAGACGCGCCTGCACCAAAAGCTGAAGCTCCTAAAGTCGAAGACGCGAAAGTCGCAGAAACGCCACGTCAAGACACATCAGACAAACCCAAGCGTTCACGCGGTGGGCGTAATCGCAATGGCGGCGGCAATCGCGACAACAATGATCGCGGACCAAAGGTCGTAGGTTTGGGTGATGATGCTCCTGACTTCATCGCCAAAAGTTTTGACGAACGTCACGGAGATTAAAAAATGATTCCAGCACGTTACGCGCCAATTCTGTTCGGATTCATTTTGTCCGGATTTATGTCTGCAATGGTTTCGGCCATAGCGGTTTATCGCAGTCTTAATGTCGACAGTTCATTTCTTGCCACTTGGTTCGGTGCGTGGATGTCTAGCTGGATTGTTGCATTCCCTGTGGTTTTGGTCGTTGCACCCGTCACGCGGCGCTTGGTTGCGAAACTCACCAAGTAATCAACGAACAAAATCAAAACAAAAAAGGTCCGCACATCGTGCGGGCCTTTTTTCGTTGTACGTTAAGGGCTTAAGCCAGCCGTGAAATCACGATCGTTACTTCAGGCTTCTTCCCAATCTCAGATTGCGCGCTTTTACGTGTCACAGTACGCAGCTCTTTTTCCAGTTTTGTGTCGTCCGCAATCGTTTTGTTATCAGCGCGGCCCAAGAACTGGCTCAGGTCTTCTTCCAAAACATCAACCAAAGGCGCGTTGTTGCGACCCATTTCCGATAGTCCGGATACTTCGCACCACGGATCGCCCAGCGGGTCACCGTTTTCGTCAATAATCAGTGTCACCAGCACATGGCCATTCAGCGCCATACGAATACGGTCGCGGATCACACCGTCAAACTGGCCAACCTTCACGGATCCATCCAGATACATGCGACCGGTTTCGATGTGCTCAACCACCTTTGGCTTATTACCGGACAGATCAATCATCATACCGTTCACAGCCAGTACGCCCTGAACGCCAGCCGTATCAGCAATCTTGACGTGTTCGCGCAGGTGGCGGTGTTCACCGTGCATCGGAATCAACGTTTGCGGTTTGATCAGATCACGCATGACGTCCAGATCAGGGCGGTTCGCGTGACCGGACACGTGGTAAAGCCCGCCACTGGAATCGTCGACAACATCCACACCCAACTCGCTGAATTGGTTCATAATATGGATGACGCCCTTCTCGTTTCCGGGGATGGTTTTGGATGAGAACAAGAACGTATCGCCCTCTTTCATCGTTAGCCCCATATACTTGCCGTTGGCCAATTGCGCGGATGCTGCGCGGCGCTCGCCTTGCGATCCAGTCACCAGCAACAACACGTTTTCACGCGGCAGACTGCCCACGTCTTCTGGGGAAATCACATGTGGGAAATCATCGAGAATGCCGACTTCCGTTGCGGCTTCGACCATGCGACGCATGGAGCGCCCCAACAGACAAACAGATCGGCCAGCGCGATCAGCGGCCTGTGCAATCGTACGCACGCGGCTGACGTTTGACGCGAATGTTGTTGCCGCGACCATGCCAGTGGCTTCTTTCAGGAAACGCTCGATCTCGGGTCCAACGGTAGACTCAGAACGCCCCTCTTCGCGTGAAAATACATTGGTAGAATCGATCACCAGCGCCTTAACACCATCTTTACCAAGGGATTCCCACAGATCGTGATCAAACGGCTCACCGATACCGGGGGTCACGTCTATCTTGAAATCGCCTGTGTGAACGATACGCCCGCCCTTACTGTCGATCACAAGACCAGAGCTTTCGGGGATGGAGTGTGAAATCGGCACAAAGCCAACTTCGAACGGGCCTGCCTTTACGGTTTCCGGCCATTTGCCGACTGTCTTAACCGTTTTGTCGGAATATCCGTGCTCGGTCATTTTGCGCCGCGCGAGGTTTGCCGTGAACGCGCGCGCATAGATCGGCGCGCCAAGGCGTTCGTAAAGGTGCCCAACAGCGCCCACATGGTCCTCGTGACCGTGGGTGATGAAAATCGCCTCAATCTGGTTTTTGCGGGCTTCAAGCCAGCTTACATCTGGCAGGATCAAATCCACGCCTGGGGTGCTGTCCATGTCGGGGAACGTCACCCCGAGGTCCACGACGATCAGGCGTTCTGCATCCGCAGGGCCATAGCCGTAGACATAGCAATTCATACCGATCTCGCCCGCGCCACCGAGGGGGAGATACATCAATCTAGATTTAGTCATTTTAGTTATTGTTGTCCTTGTTGAACCTGTAGATCACGGTCAGCCCGTGCATCGTCAGGTCATCTTCAATTGTATCAAAAAGGGCGTAACCACTTGAAAACAGTGGTGCTAACCCTCCAGTTCCTACGACAGTCATAGGGCGGTCGTACTCACCCTTAATTCGTTCACAGACGCCATTAACGAGGCCAACATAGCCCCAAAAGACACCTGATTGCATACAGTCCACGGTATTCGTACCGATGACGGACTGCGGTTTGGTAATATCGACATGGGGCAGCGCTGCTGCCGATTGGTGCAAAGCCTCAAGGCTGAGGTTCACACCGGGAGAAATCACCCCCCCCACATAAGCACCGTCTTCAGCGACCACATCAAACGTGGTGGCCGTGCCA
Organism: Octadecabacter sp.; assembly: GCA_003533975.1. Classification (GTDB taxonomy): domain Bacteria; phylum Pseudomonadota; class Alphaproteobacteria; order Rhodobacterales; family Rhodobacteraceae; genus Octadecabacter. Next base: position 5,699 of record DQCL01000110.1, read on the forward strand.
AAATCTACAACGATCAGATCACCACCATGGCGGTCAAACGCACCTGCGGTATTAACCAAGCGGTCAGGACCAACAGCCGTTCCTTCGTCCACGCGCGCTGGTGTGGGGAGTAGGCAATCGGGCTTGCCAACCACATAGGGGCGCGTGTTGAAATAGCGGTCCGCCATAACACGCAGGTTGAACACAACACGC
>DQCL01000225.1:0-1773 GCA_003533975.1 Octadecabacter sp.
CGTGGCTCAACTGGATAGAGCAGCCCCCTCCTAAGGGGCAGGTTATTGGTTCGAATCCAATCGGGGTCACCACTACTAACCTAACGTTGTCTTTTGGAGGCTTAGGCGGGTACAATTTCTGTGGGGAAAGTGATTGGATTGGGTATGCGTCAGGCCACAATAGACCTGATGATTGAGTTTGCCGTTGCGAGTTTGGCGACTGAAGATCATCGACGTATCAGAAAGCTGGTGCGCGAATTGGCGCACGTCTGGCCAAATGAGCCTGCGCTTAGTATCGCATTTGCGATTACGTCAGCTGCTTCAACGATTGAGGACATGGTGGACACGCCCGATTCCACGAAGTCAGCGCAATTGGCATTTCGATTAGCGGCATTGGTCGCAGCAGATATCTACGCAGTTCAAGAGATGGGTCAGGTTCCAGCTAAGGGACAGGATTTGATGCACTTCTGGAGGCGCGTTGATCCTTATTTCTTAGACGTTTAAGCAGCCCATCCGTAGCTGGGGTCGGCGACAACATGCGCCATTACCGTTTTGAATTTGTTGAGTAGGGATCTGTTTTCGTCGCTCATGTGGTGTTGTGTTTCGGTCTTGGCTTGCGCCACCGGTGCGCGTTTGTCCCACGGTTGCCAAGCCCGTGTCGGTTGGCTTCGCCCATCTAGACCTGGTGCATGAATGACCCCCCGCATGAGCATCCGGTCCATGAGGCCGGCGGCGTCGCGCGGTGAAATGTGAAAGACCCGCGAAATATCCGCCGCTGATACCCCGTTGTTCATCTGCGCATAAACGCAGGCCCACCCATAATGAAAAGGCACAACTTTGCTTGTTCCAACTGCCGCAGCCTTAGCGAAAGCCGGCAGTGGTAATGTAGCTGCACCCGCGCTTGCGGCGATGCCTTGCAAAAAATTACGACGTTGCATCTGCGGTCTCCTCGCGTGTTGGCCCTGATATGGATTCAACCTGTTCATCTGTTTCATCATCCTTAACCAACGTGTCGAATACCTCTTTGGCAGTCTCGACAGCTTTTTTGGTTTTATTGAACATGCCGGGAACGCGGCCAGCCGGATACATTGGCTGAACTGCGGTTGCGCTGCCCGCAACGGGTAACTTGATGATGTTTTGATTAGCCAACTCGCCCATCAGTGCATTCGCTTGCTCTGGACCGACCCGTAACCACTTCTGAATAAGTGCGGGGCTCGCTTGGTTGTGCGCACGGGCATATAGCGCCGCCCAGCCGACCTGAAAGGCATTGACTGGGGCTGCGGCCGCTGGGACGGCCATAGCGGGCAGGGGCAAGACTGGGATCACAGCCGCTGCTCCGGCGGAACGGAGAAAATCGCGTCGTTTCATGATATATAGATGGGTGTGAATTGCTGACCTTTTAGGGGGAAAACCTGTTTGGCGTTCCCCACCCTAACGACGTCAGACCATGCGAATGACGTCTTTATCTATCGCCAACATATAGCCATGCCGTGCGATGTTGCGCACGAGAAGTTCGGAAATCATCTGGTTGCCGAGTGTGTCACGGAGGCGTTTGATCCGTGTGGCGCCAGCAGCTTCTTCGCAGTCAGACGACGGGCGACCAGAAATGACGCCTTCGATTTCGGCACCAGACAACACTTCGTCGTCCATACGTGCTTCTGCCAAGACAGATAGCGTTTCAATTGCAGCGTCCGTCAGTTTGAATTCGAAGTTGTTCAGGTAAACCATGTTCTGATCGCGCGAGATTAGGAGCGAGTTTACTTCGATGCCCTTGCGTTCAATTTGGCCCATACG